>NZ_JAMYRV010000038.1:0-69219 GCF_040321555.1 Mesorhizobium sp. M0317
TTGCTGTTCCGTTTATACGCTCACTCAGCCACCCCGTGGGGGGGCGGGGCCCGCCTAATCCGCGTCTCCGGGGCGCGTCCCAGCGGGGGTGGGGGGTCTCGTAGGGCGCACCCCCACCCCGTCTCGCAATCGCCGCTTCGCTCCGACTGCGAGCCGACCCTCCCCACAAGGGGAGGGTAAAAAGGTGCTACATCCTCGTCCGTTCCGCCTTGGGATCGTACATCGGCTTCAGCGATGCTTCCGCCGCAAAACGCTCGCCGGCGATCTCGATCTCGTAGGACGAGGCCAGCACATCCGCCTCGCTCTCGCCCTGGCAGGGCACATAGCCCAGTCCGATCGCGCCGCCGAGATGGTGGCCGTAATTCCCCGATGTGATCGGGCCGACGATCTTGCCGTCGCGCAGGATCGCCTCGTTGTGGAAGAGCAGGGGTTCAGGGTCTTTCAAACGGAACTGCACCAGCCGGCGCGACAGGCCGGCTTCTTTTCTCTTCAGCACCGCATCGCGGCCGATGAACTCGCCCTTGGCGGTTTTGACCGCAAAGCCGAGGCCGGCCTCCAGCACATTGTCCTCGTCGGTGATGTCGTGGCCGAAATGCCGAAACGCCTTTTCGATGCGACAGGAATCGAGCGTATGCAGGCCGCAAAGTTTCGGGCCGACATCCGCCCCCACCTCATCGATCGCCTCGAAAACATGGGCAGCCTGGTCGGTAGAGACATAAAGCTCCCAGCCGAGTTCGCCGACATAGGTGACGCGGTGGGCGCGGGCGAGGCCCATGCCGATCTCGATCTCCTGGAAGGTGCCGAACGGATTGTTCTCGTTGGAGAAATCGTTAGGGCTGACTTTCTGGATCAGCTTTCGCGCATCCGGACCCATCAGGCAGAGCACGCTTTCTGCCGCCGTCACATCGGTGATGACAACGAATTCCTCGCCGACATGCCGCCGCAGCCAGGCGAGATCGCGTTGCAACGTCGCGCCCGGTACGACGAGGAAATAGGCCGTGTCCGACAGCCGCGACACGGTAAGATCGCTCTCGATGCCGCCGCGCTGGTTGAGCATCTGAGTGTAGACGATCTTGCCCGGCGCCACGTCCATGTCGTTGGCGCAGAGCCTTTGCAGGAACGCGCAGGCATCGCGGCCCTCGACACGGATCTTGCCGAACGAGGTCATGTCGAACAGGCCGACCTTGTTGCGGACCGCCAGGTGTTCCTCGCGCTGGTTGTCGAACCAGTTCTGCCGCTTCCAGGAATAGCGGTATTCGCGCTCTTGCCCTTCGCGGGCGAACCAGTTGGCGCGCTCCCAGCCGGCGACTTCGCCGAAGACCGCGCCGCGCGCCCTCAGGTGTTCATGCAGGGGCGATCGCCTGACATTCCTGGACGTTGCCATCTGCCGGTAGGGGAAATGGTCGGCATAGAGCAGGCCGAGCGTCTCGGAGACCCGCTCCTTGAGATAGCGGCGGTTCTTCTGGAATGGCTGGGCGCGGCGGATGTCGACTTCCCAGAGGTCGAAGGGCGCTTCGCCGTCATTGATCCACTGCGCCAGCACCATGCCGGCGCCGCCGGACGACGCGATGCCGATCGAGTTGTAGCCGGTCGCCATCCAGTAGCCCGACAGCTCCGGCGCTTCGCCGAGATAGTAGCGGTCGTCGGGGGTAAAGCTTTCGGGGCCGTTGAAGAAGGTGTGAATGCCGGCGGTTGCCAGCATCGGCATGCGGTTGACGCCCATCTCGAGGATCGGCTCGAAATGCTCCATGTCCTCCGGCAACTGGTCGAAGCAGAAATCCTCGCTTATGCCGTCCATGCCCCAGGGCTTGGCCACCGGCTCGAAGGCGCCAAGCATCATCTTGCCGGCGTCTTCCTTGTAGTAGGCGCACTCATCCGGCACGCGCAGCACCGGCAGCCGGCCAAGGCCGGGGATCGGCTCGGTGACGAGATAAAAATGCTCGCAGGCATGCAGCGGGATGGTGACGCCGTTCTGGGCGCCGAGTTCGCGCGCCCACATGCCGGCGCAGTTGACGACGATGTCGGCCTCGATCGTGCCCTGGTCGTCGCCTTGCGCCCACGACACGCCGGCGACGCGACCGGCCTTGGTGTGGACCTTGGTGACCTTCACATTCTCGACGACTGTGGCGCCGCGCTGGCGGGCGCCCTTGGCCAGCGCCATGGCGATGTTGGCCGGATCGCATTGGCCGTCGAGCGGCAGATGCACGGCGCCGACCACATCGGACACGTTGAGATGCGGGTACATCTCCTTGACTTCACCAGGCGAAATCTCGCGCACATCGACATCGAAGGCGCGGGCGAGCGAGGCCTGACGGTAAATCTCGTGCTTGCGCTCCTCGGTCAGCGCCACGGTGATCGAGCCGACCTGGCGCATGCCGGTGCCGACTTCGGTCTCGGCCTCCAGCTTGACGTAGAGGTCGGCCGAATATTTCGCCAGCCGCGTCATGTTCTGCGAGCCGCGCAGCTGGCCGATCAGGCCGGCGGCGTGCCAGGTCGTTCCCGAGGTCAGCTGCTTGCGTTCCAGCAGCACGATGTCGGTCCAGCCGAGCTTGGCCAGGTGGTAGGCGACCGAACAGCCGGAGACACCGCCGCCGATAATAACCGCGCGGGCCTTGATGGGAATGCTTCTGGTCATGCGGCCTCCCGGCGATAGCCGGATGCGAAGCGGCGCAGGCGTTTTGCGGCTTCCTGAAGCACCGGTTCCGGTTGGCAGAGGCTGATGCGGATGTGGCCGGCAGCGGCCTTGCCGAAGCTGGAACCCGGCATGACGCCGACACTCTCCTGGTCGAGAAAGGCCCAGGCGAATTTCTCGTCGTCGGGCTCGACGGCGGAGATGTCGAGCATGACATACATGCCGCCCTCGGAGCCGTGCACGCTGACATTGTTCATGCCGCGCACGGCGTCGAGCAGGACGGTGCGGCGCGCCGCATAGCGTTCGGCGATCTCCTTGACGCCAAAGCAGTTCTCCAGCGCCTCGGCGCAGGCGATCGAGATGAAGGCCGGCAGGCCGTAGGTCGTCACCAGATTGAGATTGGTCAACAGCGTGATCATCTGCGTCGGGCCGGTCAGCCAGCCCATGCGCCAGCCGGTCATGCCGTGGCTCTTGGACATCGAATTGATGACCAGCGTGCGCTCGGCCATGCCGGGCAGGCCGCGCGGCGAGATGTGCTCGCCGCCGCCGAGCGTCCAGTAGACCTCGTCCGACAGCAGCCAGAGATCGTGCTCGCGGCAGATCTCGGCCAGCTCTTCCAGACGCTCACGCGAATAGACGGCGCCGGTCGGGTTGTTCGGCGTGTTGATCAAAATGGCGCGCGTGTTGGGCTTGAGCGCCGCGCGGATCATCTCGGCGTGCGGCTGGAAACCGTCCTCGGCCGGCGTCTCGACGACGGTGAAGCTGGCGCCGGCGGCGCTGAACGTGTTGGGATAAGTCGCGTAGTAGGGCGCCACCACGATAGCGTGGTCGCCCTGGTCGAGAACGGCCTGCACGGCCGCGTAAAGGGCAGCCTGGCCGCCCGGCGTGGCGATGACTTGGTCAGGTGCCGTCTCGACCCCGGTGCAAGCGGTCGAGGCCGCCGCCATCGCCCTGCGCAGGCGCGGAACGCCGGGAAGCGGGGTGTAGTGGTGGTTGCTGCCGCGAACCGCCGTCACGCAGGCTTCGATCGTCTGGCTCGGCGTATCGAAATCATGGTCGCCGACCGACAGCATGATGATGTCCTGGCCGGCCTCCTTGCGGGCCCATGCCTCGGTGTGGACCTCCCAGCCATCCTTGCCCGAAGGCACGATGCCGGAAATGCGCGATGAGGGTCTGGGCATCAGGATACTCCCGAGATTTCGTGGCCGGCCTGTTCGAGCTGATCGCGCAACGCGGCGATGTGGGCAGGGCCGACTTCGCAGCAGCCGCCGACGATGGTGGCGCCAGCGGCGACCCAGCCGAGCGCCTGGTCGGCATAGGCATCCGGATCAAGGTCGTGGCGTGCGTGCAGCACTTCGACCGTTCCGCCATGCTTGAGCGCTTCGACAGAGGTGAAGCCATTGGCATAGGCGCCGACCGGGCCGCCGAGAGCAATCAATTCGGGCAGTGCCGCGGCGATCGCTTCTGGCCGGCAGCAATTCACCAGGCGCGCTGCAACCGTCAGGCCGTCGAGGGCGTCCGCCGCTGCCGCTATTGTTTCGCCGCTGCGCAGCCGCGGCGCGCCGTGATCGGCGAGCGTCCAAGACACCCAGACAGGTTTGCCGCTTTCCGACGCAGCGGTAACGGCCGCACGGCCTTCGTCGGCTGAGGCCATGGTCTCGCACAGGAACAGGTCGACGCCGTCGGTCTGCTCGGCGACGATGCGGCGATAGATGTCCAGCGTCTCCTCGAACGATATGGTCAGCGACGGCGCATAGCTGCCGAACAGCGGTGACAGGCAGCCGGCGATCGCTGCATCGCCTGCCTCCTCGCGTGCCTGTCTTGCCAATTCGATGCCGCGCTTCTGCAAGGGCCTGAAGAGGTCTTCTGCTCCTTCCCGCGCGAGCCGCTCCGGCGTCGCCGAATAGGTGTTGATGGTGATGACGCGAGCGCCGGCCCGGATGAATTCGGCATGCAGGCCACGCACCAGATCCGGCTCGTCGATCAGCACCCTGGCCGACCAGAGCGGCGTCGGCTCGGAGCTGCTGCGGCGGACCAGTTCCTGGCCCATGCCGCCATCGGTGAGAATGACTTTCTTCATGCTCTCAATCTTTCGTTTTTCGGATCCCACAGCGGCTCGTCTTTCTGCACGACCGCCCGAAAGCGATCGCCGAAGATTTCGATCTCGATCGCGGTATCGGGTTCAGCCAGGTCGGCGCGCAGCATGCCGAGCGCGATCGATTTGTCGATGCGATGCCCCCAGCCGCCGGACGTCGTCTCGCCGACGATCTTGCCGTCATGCCAGAGCGTCGACACCGACGGCGCGTCGCAATCGCCGGGGTTTTCGACCACCAGCGTGACGAAGCGCTTCTTTACGCCTTGCTGCTTTTCGTTCTGCAGGGCTGCCTTGCCGCGGAAGTCGGGCTTGTCCCATTTTACGAAGCGCTCGAGCCCGCCCTGCAGGACCGTATAGTCGGTCGACAGGTCGCCCTTCCAGGTCCGGTAGCCCTTTTCGAGGCGCAGCGAATCCAGCGCATACATGCCGAACGGTTTCAGACCGTGTTTTTGTCCCGCCGTCCAGACGGCGTCGAAGATGGCGGCGGTGTCTCCCACCTTGGTGTGGATTTCCCAGCCGAGTTCGCCGGCGAAGGATACCCGCACCAGCTTCGCCCAGCGGCCGGCGATGGTGGTTTCCTGATGCGTCAGCCAGGGCAGCGAGAGATCCGCGCCACAGACCTCGGCCAGGATCTTGCGCGAATTGGGGCCGGCGAGGATTTGCGTCGAATAGTCTTCGGTCCTGTCGGTGAGGGTGAAAGCTGCGTCCTTCGGCAGGCGCGACTTCAGCCATTCGAAATCGTGCCACTGCGCTACCGCCGCGGTGATCAGAGTCATCTGCTCTTCGCCATGGCGCACCACCGACATCTCGGTGACGATGCGGCCCTTGTCGTCGGCGAAATAGGCGAGACCGATGCGGCCCGGCTTGGGCACCAGGCCGGTGACCTGCAGCGCCAGCCATTCGGCTGCGCCAGGACCTTCGAGGTTGAAGCGCGAGAAGCCGGGCAGGTCCAGAATGCCGGCGGCGTCGCGCACCGCCAGGCATTCTTCGCGCACGCGGTGCTGCCACGGCCCGTCGCGGCGGAAGGTGAGTGTTGCTTCTTCCGACGTGTCGTCACCGGGTTGCGCATACCAGGTGGCACGCTCCCAGCCATTATAGGCGTCGAACTGGGCGCCGAGGGCCTTGATGCGATCGTGGATCGGCGACAGCTTGCGGTCGCGCCCGGCCGGCCAGGCATGCCGCGGAAACTGGATGGCGTATTCGTTGCCGTAGATCTCCATGCCCTTGGCAACGCTATAGTCGGGGGCGGCCGCAAAGCTGGTGAAGCGGCGCGGATCGCAGGACCACATGTCCCATTCGGTCTGCCCCTGCGTCACCCATTCGGCCAGCACCTTGCCGGCGCCGCCGCCCTGGGCGATGCCGAAGGTGAAGACACAGGCCTCGAACGCGTTGGGAACACCGGGCATCGGACCGATCAGCGGATTGCCGTCCGGCGCGTAAGGGATCGGCCCGTTGATCACCTTGGACAGGCCGGCAGTGCCGAGAATCGGCACGCGGGCGACGGCATCGGCAAGGTAGTGCTCGAGACGGTCGAGATCGTCGGGGAAGAGCTGGAAGGAAAAATCCTCCGGCATCGGGTCGTTGTGGGTTGCCCAATGCGCGCGGCAATTGCGCTCATAGGGGCCGAGATTCATGCCGTTCTTTTCCTGGCGCAGATAGTAGGAGGTGTCGACGTCGCGCAGCAGCGGCAGCTTGTTGCCCTGCTCCTTCGACCACGCCACCAGTTCGGGGATTTCCTCGAACAAGATGTACTGATGGCTCATCACCATCATCGGGACGTCGCGGCCGAACATTTTGCCGACTTCCGCGGCTCGGTAGCCGGCGGCGTTGACGACGATCTCGCAACGGATCTCGCCTTGCGGCGTCTCGACAACCCATTCGTCGTTCTCGCGGCGCACACCTGACACCGGACAGAAGCGGACGATCCTGGCGCCCATGTCGCGTGCGCCCTTGGCCAGCGCCTGCGTCAGCTGCGCCGGATCGATGTCGCCGTCGTTCGGATCGTAGAGCGCGCCCTTCAATTCATGCGTCTCGATGAAGGGATAGCGGCGCTTGATCTCGTCGGGGCCGACGATGTCGATGTCCATGCCCTGGTAGCGGCCCATGCCCTTGGCGCGCTGGAACTCCTGCATGCGCTCCTTGGTGTGGGCGAGCCGCAGCGAGCCGGTAACGTGGTAGTTCATGGGATAGTCGACGGCATCAGCCAAGCCGCGATAGACCTCGGTCGAATAGCGCTGCATGTTCATCAGCGACCAGGACGACGAGAAGGTCGGCACATTACCGGCGGCATGCCAGGTCGAGCCCGATGTCAGCTCGTTCTTTTCAAGCAGCACGCAGTCGGTCCAGCCCGCCTTGCACAGATGGTAGAGCGAGGAGGCGCCGACGATACCGCCCCCGATGATTACCACGCGCGCCGTGGTCGGCAAACCGGCCATATTCTTCTCCCAAACCTGAAGCGCGCTGCGCTTCTATCTTTTTGCTTGATGCATGTCGTTTCCCAAACCGCTGCACACTTTGGGCGACATGCATTCAATAAACAGGCGGTGAAACCACCCAGATGACCACGGCCGGCTCGCTGCCGGGATTGCGCCAGCGGTACGGCTTGCGCTCGAAGCGGAAGGAATCGCCTTCGCCGAGCCGGTGCCAGACGCCGGCTATCTCGATCTCGAAAATGCCAGAGGCGATGTAGCCGGCTTCCTCGGTCGGCCGCAGCTGCTCGCTCTTCATCTCGGCGCCCGGCGCGAAGATCGAACGCACCATCTCGAAACTTCCGCCGAGATCGGGCGACAGAAGCTCCTCCACCAGGCCGGATTCGCTTGTGCCAAGCGTGCGCCGGCTGCCGGCGCGCACGACAACGCCGCGCTCCTTCTCGATCGGCACGTCGTGGCTGAAGAACAGGCTGAGCGGCACGCCGAACAGGTCTGCGAAGGCCCTGAGGTCGCCGAGCGAAGGAATCGACAGGCCGCGCTCGACCTGGCTGACCCAGCCGACAGAGCGGCCAAGCTTCAGCGCGATCTCAGCCAGCGTCAGCCCACGCGCCTTGCGCAGCGCACGGATGTCGCTTGCCAACAGGCGCTCGTCAGGTCCCTGCAATGTTTTGGGGATAGCTGGGGGCAAAATGCTCACTTGATGAAAAACTAGAAATGAATTTCATGAGAGCTCATGTCCGTGAAAAAATCAAGCGAATTTTCATGGGCACACAAGATTTGCTTGCGCGATTTTGGAGGTTCATGCAAAGGCTCTGGCACGAGCGGCGGGTGTGGGAATGCGGGTCGGCGACCAAGGATTGAAATCTGCGCAAGGTCTTCTCCGATAGCCGGTTCGGCTTTCGAACTGTGCGCAAAGGGACGGCCCATGCTGGAAAAAAATGGCCTGGCAGCGCAAAACGCGGCTGTTGTCGACGAGGCGATCATCTCGCGCCGTTCAGTGCGCGCTTTCCTGCCCGACATGGTCGATGACGAGACGATCCGAGCCATTCTTGGCGTCGCCGCGCGCGCGCCTTCGGGCACCAATATGCAGCCTTGGCGGGTCTATGTCGTCAAGGGCGAGGTCAAGCAGCAGATCACCGATGCCATCCTGAATTCCGGTATCCGCGCCGAAAAGGCCGATTGGGACGAGTATCGCTATTACCCCACCCAGTTCTTCGAGCCGTATCTCACCCGCCGCCGCGCCAACGGTTTCGGGCTCTATGGGGCACTCGGCATCGGCCGCCGCGAGGTCGACAAGATGCGCGCCCAGCACGACCGCAACTTCGTCTTCTTCGACGCGCCGGTCGGCATGATCTTCACCATAGACCGGCGGCTGAACCAAGGCTCGTGGATCGACTACGGAATGTTCCTGCAGAACATCATGGTGGCGGCGCGAGGCAGGGGCCTGCACACCTGCCCGCAGGCCGCCTTCGCGCCCTATCACCGGCAGATCCGGCCGGTGCTCAACATTCCCGACGAGGAGATCGTCGTCTGCGGCATGGCGCTAGGCCTCGAGGACACCTCCAAGCCCGAAAACGACTTCCGCACCGACCGCGTGCCGCTGGAAGAGTGGGTGACGTTCAGCGAATAGGGCTCGGCTAACGGCGCCCTATTTCACGTTCATCTGCGCGCCATGGCCGCTGACATGGGCGCCGTCCTGCGGTGTCAGTCTGAGATAGGCGATCAGCGCGCACAACGTGATGACGCCCTCGACCACGAACAGGATGCGGAAATCGTTGGTCACCGCCGGCCTGCCGCCAGCCAGGAACGACAACAGCGCCGCCGCCAGGCCGACGCTGATCGCTACCCCCAACTGCCACAGTATGTAGTAGAGCGCGCTGAAGCGGGCGAGCTGGTCGGGCGCGATGTCGGAATAGGCGAGGTTGCCGGTCGAAGCCCACTGCGCCGAGCGCAGAACGCCGAAGGCAAAGATATAGACGAGCACGATCCAGACCGGCGTTGTCGCCTCAATCAAGGCGAAGCCCGCTACCATGGCAGCAACGATCGGCGTGTTGACGACCAGCACGCGGCGAAAGCCGAAACGGTTGAGCAGGCGCGGCATGAAGACACGCATGATCAGCGAGCCGATTGCGGCGACGAAAGTCAGCGATCCCGCCTGCACCGCGCTCATGCCGAAGCCGAGCTGGAACATCAGCGGCAAAAGGAAAACGACCGAGCTCAGGCCGATCGTGTCCAGCCCACCACCGGTGAGGAATGAGATGCGAAAGGTGCGGATGCGCAGGAGCTTCAGGTCAAGCAAGGGGTTGCGGGCGCGCAGGCAGTAGAAGGAAGCAAGCGTCAGGATGACGATCGCCAGCGTCAGCTCGGCCGCGATCATGCTGCCGGCGGCGTCTTTGGCCGCAAGCGAATCCATGCCGAAGACCAGCAGGACCATGCCGCTGCCGACCAGCAGGAAGCCCGGGAAATCCAACGGCGTGCGCACCGGCTTGGTGGCCGTCGGAAACAGCGAGGCGGCAAGAACGGCCGCCGCCAGCGCGAACGGCACGTTGATGAAGAAGATCCAGCGCCATGAAATGTAAGTCGTCAGCGCACCGCCGACGAGCGGGCCGACCAATGGGCCGGACTGGCCGGCCAGCGAAATATACATGTTGATCTTCAGCGTGCGGCTGCGCGGGAAGGTCGACAGGATGACGACCTGGCCGAGCGTCCCCATCAAGGCGCCGCCGAAGCCTTGCAGCGCGCGGGCGCCGACCAGCGTCCAGATGTCGTTGGACAATCCGCACAGCGCCGATGACGCGGCGAACACCAGCAAGGCGAAGCAGTAAACGTTGCGCAAGCCGAAGCGGTCGGCCGCCCAGCCGCCGAGCGGCATCGAGATGATCAAGCTGGCGACATAGACGGTGATCAACAGACCGAGCTGGCTCGGCGGCCGGCCGAGGCTGTCGCTGATGCCGGGCAGGGCGGTGACCACGACATTCTGGTCGAGGCTGGTCATGAACACGCCGCAGGCGACCGTGAGCGGCAGCAGGAGCAAGGCTCTGGCCGACACATCGGCGCGATCCGTGGCGCCGGCGGATAGATCTGCGGTCATGGGGATGTTCGAACCAAACGACGATGCCGACTCTGAGACGGGATCTTTTTAATCCCCTGGGCCGGTTGGGCCACGTTCCCCACCATGGGCTTCCATTGGAGCATTCTCTAGCGGCAGAACCGGCTGGCCTTGAGGCCAGAACGGCTGTCGGCCCTACTGAACCTCGTAGCCGACCTCCTCGCTGGCAAGGCAGAGCGCCTTCCAGAACGAGCGGGCGAAGGAGCGGAAGACATAGATGTCGAACTGGTCGGCGCCGGTGCGCTGGATCTGCGCAAAGACGTCGTGATGGGTGGTCGAACGGCCGGAGCCTATGGGGAAGGCGGGCAGCGCAAAGTCGATGGCGAAGAATTTCGCCAGCACCCATTCGGCCTTAGGGCCGGCGATGCGGATTGCGGTGCGACCATGCGACAGGTCGGTGATCGTGCCGATTGCCGGGGTTACATCCCCGGCAAAACGCGCCGCCAGGCCCTCGGCATCGTCGACGACCGTGAATTTTCCAGGCGCGAAACCGAACACGGCTTTGCCGAACTTGGCGAGACCGCCGCCGGCACCGTCGGGCAAAGCGAGCCCGGTGACCTTGTCGATCGCCTCGATCAGCTGCTTTTCCGCGCCCGGCCATGCGGCCAGTTGCAGGATCGAGCCTGGCCTGATTTCGGTCAGGATGACATCGACGCCATGCTCGAAATTGCCGTGCGAACCCGGATGGAACACCGGCTCGAGCGGCGAAAGGCGCTCGGGTGATTGGCGTTCGGGTGATTGGCGCTCAGCCATGCATGCGGCTCCCGTCCGGGTCGTAGAAATGGTTGGAGACGATTTCGACCGGCCCGAACCGCTTGCGCAGCGGATCGGAGACGAATGCCCGGGTGCCATGGCGCGCCTTGCCGCCCTCGACCAGGGCCAGCGCGATGTGCTTGCCCAGCGCCGGCGAATAGCAGCAGGCGGTGATGTGGCCGATGGAATCGTGCGGATTGGCTTCGTCCAGTTGCTCGACGAGGTGGGCGCCGCCATTGAACGGCCGGTTGTCGAGCGAGACCAGGCCGACCAGCTGCAGCCGCTCGGGCGCGATCAGGCCTTCGCGGTCCATCATCGCCGAGCCGATGAACGGCTTCTTCTTCGACAGCATCCAGTCGAGATGCAGGTCGCGCGCCGTGGTGCGCCCGTCGATCTCCGCGCCGGTGACATGGCCCTTTTCGATGCGCATCGTGCCCAACGCCTCCAGCCCGTAGGTGACCAGGCCGAACGGCTTGCCGGCTTCGACAAGGGCTTGCCAGACATGGGTGCCGTAGCCGGCGCCGCAATAGACCTCGAAGGCCATCTCGCCGGAGAAGGACAGCCGGCAAATCATCACCGGCACGCCTGATATCTCACCGCGCACGATGCCCATGAAGGGCAGGGCTGTGTTGTCGACGGCGGTGCCCGTGACACAGGCGGCGAGGATGGCCCGCGCCTTCGGCCCGCCGATGGCCGCGCCCGCCCATTCGTCGGTTACCGAGGTGACATGCACTTTGAGTTCCGGCCAGATGACGTCGAGGAAATATTCCAGATGCTGCATCACCTTGCCGGCATTGGCCGTGGTGGTGGTCATCAGGAAGTCCCGTTCGCCGAGCCGCCATGTGGTGCCGTCGTCGAAGGCCAGCCCATCCTCGCGCAGCATCAGCCCGTAACGGGCCTTGCCGACGGGGAGGGTAGAAAACATGTTGGTGTAGACGCGGTCGAGGAATTCGCCCGCATCCGGTCCCTGAACGGCGATCTTGCCCAGCGTCGAGACGTCGACGATGCCGGCGCTTTCGCGCGTCGCCCTGGCTTCACGGACATAGGCCTGCTCGACCGTCTCGCCGGCAAGGCCGTAGATCATCGGCCGGAACCAAAGGCCGGCCGAATACATCGTCGCGCCATTGACGAGGTGCCAATCATGCATCGGCGTCAGGCGCTCGGGTTTCAGATCGCCGAAGCGTTCGGCGGCAAGCGAGCCGATCGACACCGCGGAATAGGGCGGGCGGAAGCGCGTCGTTCCGACTTCGGGGATCGGTTTGCCCAACGCCTCGGCCATGATGGCGAGGCCCGGAACGTTGGAGTTCTTGCCCTGGTCGGTCGCCATGCCGAGCGTGGTGTAGCGCTTCAGATGCTCGACGGAGACAAAACCTTCGCGATGCGCCAGCCGCACGTCTTCGGCAGTCACGTCATGCTGGAAGTCGACGAAGCTTTTTCCCTTGGCTTTGATCTCGAACACCGGCGCCGGATCGGGGTTTCCCGGGGCTGCTTCGACATCCGGCAAAGCTGCCGGCGCAGCCGCTCCGCCCGCTGCGGAAAGGCCGGCTGCGCGGCCCTCGGTGATCGCTTCGATGGTCGAGAAGATTCCGTTGAAAGCACCCGCACCAATCCATTGCTGATTTGGCCAGCGCTGTTGCGTTTGCTTTGGCGGCAGGAAGGCTTGGCGGGCAGGGTTCCACTCGGCTCTCGCGCCAGCCTGGCTGGCGAGATGGATGGTCGGCGACCAGCCGCCCGACATCAGCAGGCTATCGGCGTGGATGCTGCGGGCGTCACCGCTGAGCGCGCCCGAGTTCATGTCGAAGCGCTGCACCTTGAGGCCGGAGAGCGCCTTGCCGCCTTCGGTGGCGACTACGGCATGGCCGGAGAGGATTTCGGCTTCGGCCTCGGTGGCGAGGCTGCGCATTTCGGCCGAAAGCTCGGGGCGCACATCGACGATGGCGACAATAGCTGCCCCGGCCTTCCTCAGCGCCAGAGCCGAGCGATAGGCGCTGTCATTGTTGGTGAACAGCGCGATCCTGTCGCCGGGCAGCACGCCATAATCGTTAGCATAGCGCTCGGCGGCATGCGCCAGCATGACGCCCGGCCGGTCATTGCCGGGGAACACAAGCGGCCGCTCGAAAGAGCCGGTGGCCAGCACCACCGTCTTGGCGCGGATCGCCCAGTAGCGATGGCGCGGCTCGCCCTTGCCGGGCGTTTCCTTGTGGTCGGTGACGCGCTCGAGCGCGGCCAGCGTGTTGCCGTCATAATAGCCCCACACCGTGGTGCGCGGCAGCAGGCGGACCGTGTCATGGCCTTCGAGCTGGCTGACGGCGCGCGCCGCCCAGTCGGCGGCCGGCGCGCCGTCGATGGCCTCGCCGGACCAGTTGGCGGAGCCGCCGAAACGCGGCTCGAGTTCGGCCAGGATGACGCGCGCGCCCTGGTCGGCAGCGGCCTTGGCGGCTGACAGGCCGGCCGGGCCGGAGCCGACCACCAGCACGTCGCAAAACGCGTTCATGCGCTCGTAGCGCGAGGTGTCGGCGGCAATACCGGCGCGGCCCAGGCCGGCGGCGCGGCGGATGAAATGCTCGCAGAACATCCAGAAGCGGGTGCCTTTCAAGGGGCCGAAGACAGGGCCCATGAAGGTCTTGTAGTAGAAGCCGGCGGCCAGGATCTTGCCGCCGAGCTGGTTGACGGCGTTGATGTCCCAGGCGAGCGAGGGAAAGCGGTTCTGGCTGACGGCCACCAGCCCGTCATAGATCTCGACCATGGTTGCGGCGATGTTGGGCTCGCGCACTTCGCCGCGCAGCACCGTCACCAGCGCGTTCGGTTCCTCGACGCCGGCCGAGAGCAGGCCGCGCGGGCGGTGGTATTTGAACGAGCGGCCGAAAAGCGTGACGCCGTTGGCAAGCAGCGCCGAGGCCAGCGTGTCGCCGCCATGGCCGGTGTAGGGTGTGCCGTCGAAGGTGAAGCGGATGGTGCGCATGCGGTCGACGCGGCCGCCGGTCTCGGTGCGGCGCGGGCTCACGACTTGCCTCCGGCCTTGTGCCGGGCGGCGGCATTGTGGTCGCCGCGGGCGAAACCGGTGCTGGAAATCTCATGTGTGACCGTGTTGCGCACCATCCTCAGATGGGTGCGGCAGCCGCCGGAATGCTGCCAGATCTCATTGTGGTCGCCGGCCGGGTTCAGCCGATCGTAGACATAGGCGTTCCAGGCGTCGAGGTCCTGCGAGTTGGGCTGCGGGCGCTCGCGGTTGCCGTCGCCCTGATAGGTGAACTCGATGACGTCGCGCGGGCCGCAATAGGGACAAGTGATAAGCATTTGTTTGAACCCTAATGCAGCCGGGGCGTTGCGCCCTGGCCCTTGTCGTCGATCACCAGGCCGCGATAAAAACGGTCGAGCGTGAACGGCGCGTTGAACGCGTGCGGTTCGTCCTTGGCGATGGTGTATGCGAAGCACCAGCCCGAGGCCGGCGTGGCCTTGAAGCCCCCATAGCACCAGCCGCAGTTGAGATACATGCCGGGCAGCGGGCCGGTGGTGATGATCGGCGAACCGTCCATCGACATGTCGCAGACGCCGCCCCAGGAGCGCAGCATGCGTACACGCGCAAGGCCGGGAAACAGCGCCAGCATCTCGCTCATGACCTCGTCGACGATGGGCAGATTACCGCGCTGGGCGTAGCTGTTGTAGCCGTCGATATCGCCGCCATAGACAAGGCCGCCCTTGTCGGACTGCGACATGTAGAAATGACCCATGCCGAAGGTAAGCACCGTGTCGATGAAGGGTTTCAGCGATTCGGTGACGAAGGCCTGCAGTACATGGCTCTCGATCGGCATCCTGTCGATGCCGGCAAGCTGCATCACCCGTCCGGTGCTGCCGGCAACGGCCACGGCGACCTTCTTGGCGCGGATCTCTCCGCGCGTCGTCTGCACGCCGGTGATGCGGTCGCCGTCGCGCAGGAAGCCGGTGACCTCGCAATTCTCGACGATGTCGACGCCGCGTCGGTCGGCGCCGCGGGCATAGCCCCAGGCAACCGCATCGTGACGGGCGGTGCCGGCGCGCGGCTGCATCAGGCCGCCGACGATGGGAAAGCGCGCGGAGGCCGACATGTCCAGCGCCGGGACCAGGCGCGCGATCTCGGCGGTGCTCATCAGCTCGGCATCGACGCCGAGATGGCGCATGGCGTTGCCGCGCCTTGCCAAGTCGTCGAACTGGCCCGGCGTGTGAGCCAGATTCAGGCAGCCGCGCTGCGAGAACATGACGTTGTAGTTGAGGTCGTGCGAAAGGTTCTCCCACATCTTCATCGAATGTTCGTAGAAGCGGGTGTTGGACGGCAAAAGGTAGTTGGAGCGCACCGCCGTGGTGTTACGGCCGACATTGCCGGAACCCAGCCAGCCCTTTTCCAGCACCGCGACATTGGTGATGCCGTGCTCCTTGGCCAGATAGTAGGCCGTCGACAGGCCGTGGCCGCCGCCACCGATGATGATGACGTCATAGGAAGCCTTAGGGTCGGGCTTGCGCCAGGCCGGCTTCCAGTCCTTGTTTCCCTTGAGCGCGTTCGCGAGAAGCGAAAGGGCTGAATATTCCGCCATTCTTCATGTCATCCCTAGAGCATGATGCCGAAAAGTGTGAAGCGGTTTTCGAACGACATCATGCTCTATATCTTTGATTTCTAGAGCCGGAAGGTTTCAGGTGGGGCAGACCTGAAACCTTCCGGCTCGGGTGCGATGCGGCAGACTATAGAGCAGGCGGCGGGCGCAAAGCCAAGATTGCGCCATGGCTTTTCGACTGGCCGACTCCCGCAAGGCGCCCAACTGTCATGACTTCGCCACGACTTGCCCCACGGGATGAGCGTCTCTATCAAGGACCGCTTTAGAAGCGGCCTTGCCGCCCTTTGAGTCGCCACCATTATGCTTTTTCGCTTCTTTCGCCTGATCCTGGTCCTCGCGCTCGTTGCCTTGGCGCCGCATTCGTTCGGCGCGATGGCGCAGGGGCTGGGCCAGGCGCCTGCCGGGCTGGTCGCCGACCAGCAGAAAATCCTGCAGGGTTTGACGACGAAAACCGACGCCCTGGAGAAGAAAGTCCAGGAGGACGGCGTCGACGACACCACCCTCGTCGAGATCCGCCTGCAGCTGGAAGAGCTGTCGCGCGGTGCGCTGAACAGCGCGCTGGCGTTCCGGTCGCGGCTGGGGGAGATCAATTCGAGGCTTGAGCAGCTTGGTGCGCCCCCGGCTGCCGGACAGCCGCCTGAACCAGATATCGTGACCGGCGAGCGCCAGGCACTGGCGTCGGAAAAGGCGGAGATCAATGCCGTCATCGCCAACGCGCAGACCCTGTCGATCCGCATCAATTCGTTGATCGAGAGGATCGGCAACATGCGCAGCGCGCTGTTCCGCAACCTGCTTACCAAACGCTATGTGCTGTCCGATGCGCTGAGCCCGCAGGTGTTTTCCGACGCCAGGGACGAATACGCCAATTTTTACAGGGCGGTGTCGTCATGGCTGAGCTTTGCCTTCAAGTTCAAGTTCCAGGCGATGCTCGCGGCGACCCTCATGGCGCTTGCGTTGGCCGCGGTGCTTCTGGTCGGCGGGCGCCGCCTGTTCGGGCGTATCTTTGAGGCCGATCCGTCCGTCGAGGATCCCACCTATCTCAGCCGCCTGTCGGTGGCGTTCTGGTCGACTTTGCTGCCGACGGTAGCGGTCAGCGCGTTCCTCGCTTCGACGGTGTTCCTGTACAACTATTACAATGTGCTGCGCGGCGACATCGGCGACTTCTTCAACGCGCTGGCCCCGGTCATCGCCGGGGTTTTCTGCGTCAACCGCCTGACCAATGCAGCGCTGGCGCCACGGCTGCCGAACTGGCGCCTGATCCAGGTTGAGACCGGCCCGGCGCGCTGGCTGGTGCGGTTGACCACAGCCATGGCGATCGTCCTTGGGGTCAACTATTTCCTATCGGTGGTCAACGATAGTATGGGCTCGCCGCTGTCGCTGACCATCGCCAGAAGCCTTGTCGCCGCCATCATTGTCGGCGTCATCCTGATCCTGATGGCGCTGCTAAGGCCGTACAAGGGCTCCGACGGAAGCTGGAGGCCGTGGCCGGCTTGGCTGCGCTATACCGCCGTCGCGCTCGGCCTGGCCACCATTGTGGCAGCGCTGTTCGGCTATATCGGACTGGCTATTTTCGTTTCGGTCCAAGTCGTTGTCACCGGCACCATCCTGATTACCGCCTATATTGGTTTCCTGTCGGCGCGCGTGATTGGTGAGGAGGGCGGTTTCGCCGGCACGTCGATCGGGCGCTGGCTGAAGACCAATTCCAGCTATGAGGACACCGCGCTCGACCAGCTCGGCCTCGTCGTCAGCGTCGCCATCAACCTGATGATCGTGCTGGTGTTCCTGCCGCTGATCCTGTTGATGTGGGGCTTCCAGCCCGGCGATATCCAGGCCTGGGGCTATAAATTGGCGACAGGCGTCACCGTCGGTTCGGTGACGATTTCGGTCACCGGCATCCTCACCGGCATCGTCGTTTTCATCATCGGCTATTTCCTGACCCGCTGGTTCCAGGGCTGGCTCGACGGCTCGGTAATGGCGCGCGGCAAGGTCGATACCGGCGTGCGCAACTCGATCCGGCTGGCGGTCGGCTATGCCGGCGTCGCGCTCGCTGGGCTCGTCGGCATCTCGGCGGCGGGCATCGATCTCTCCAACCTGGCGCTTGTTGCCGGCGCACTTTCGCTGGGTATCGGCTTTGGCCTGCAGAATGTCGTGTCCAACTTCGTGTCCGGCCTGATCCTGCTCGCCGAGCGGCCGTTCAAGGTCGGCGACTGGATCGTCGCCGGCGACACATCAGGCACGGTCAAGAAGATCAGCGTGCGCGCCACCGAAATCGAGACCTTCCAGCGGCAATCGGTGATCCTGCCCAATTCGAACCTCATCAACAACGCCGTCGGCAACTGGACGCACCGCAACAAGCTCGGACGTGTGGAGATCAAGGTCGGGGTCGCATATGGCAGCGACGTCAAGCGGGTACACGCGGTCCTGCTTGAGATTGCGCGCGGCCATGCGCTGGTGCTGAAGAACCCGGAACCCTTCGTCCTGTTCACCAATTTCGGGCCGGCAGCACTCGAGTTCGAGATCCGCGTGTTCCTGGCCGATGTGCTGAACGGCGCCATCGTTCAGAACGATATCCGCTTTGCCGTTCTCGATGCTTTTGACGCCGAGCACATAGAAATCCCCACGACGCCGCGCGCCGAGGTCAAGGTCAAGCAGACCGACGCATGGCCGATCGACGACGACAAGATCGAGGTCGAGTTCGCCGAGAAGGAGCAGGCGGAGGCCAGAGCCGCCGCCGAGGCGAAGCGGCTGGCCAAAACTGGTCGCAAGGCCCGCAAACCCGATCCCAGCTAAGGCCCCAAGCTCCTCCCAAACCAATTGCGGCATGAATGCGGCATTCAGTTGCGGTTCAGCTTGCATCTCATATAAGCTCACATGCAAAGGCGAGAATGCCTTGCGAAATGCAACAGAGGCGGTGTGGAAACACCGATATTGCAAAATGTGGAAGTCGCTCGTCGTCGCCATCGCTCTTACCGCAGCGAGTGGCTCGGCCTTTGCCGCCAGCGCGGTCAACAAGGATGCTGAGACCCGTACGCTGATCGTGACGGAAGGCGGCGGCAAGACGGAGCTGGCGCTGGCCGCCGGCGAAACCGTGGAATTCTGCCCGAACGGCTGTTTCGTCACCTTGCCCAATGGTGACCTCGAGGCCCTGACCGGCTCGGAAACGGTCGAAATCTCAGGTGGCGTTGCCCGCATCAAGTAAAGTCGGCAAGCAGATGTAGTAAAGGCCGGGCAATGCCCGGCCTTTTATTGTTCGCGGTAGCGATTGCTTAACAATGACGCGGGAAATATCGTGGCGCCTACCGGCTGCAACCGTGCGTTTTAACGTTCAATACGCCGTTCCGCCGCTATACCGGTGCGAAGACGCCGAAACACGGCGCAACCGGTTATGAATAGGGCAGAACGGACATGGATGCGCGGTCGGACAAGAACGCAATCCCGCTTGCGGTCGACCTCGACGGCACGCTGATTGCGACCGATCTTCTTTGGGAAGGCCTGTTCATCCTGCTCAAGAAGAATCCGCTCTATGTTTTCCTGGTCCCGTACTGGCTGGCCGCCGGCCCGGCGCGGCTGAAACAAGCCATCGCCGACCGCATCGATATCGATCCGGCCTCGCTGCCCTATCGCGAAGCGCTGCTGCAGCGGCTGCTCGCCGACCATAGCGACGGACGCAAGATCGTGCTGGCGACCGGTACGCCACGCAAGTTCGCCGAGGCGATCGCGGCGCATCTGGGCGTCTTCGACTATGTGCTGGCGACCGACGGTCCCCACAACATGACCTCGGGCCGCAAGCGCGACGCGCTCATCGCCGCCTATGGCGACGGCGGTTTCGACTATGCCGGCAACAGCCGGCACGACGTCAAGGTTTTCGGAGCCGCACGCAAGGCCATCGTCGTGGCGCCCGACCGCCATGCGAAGCGCTGGCAGGCCGCGCATAGCGCCGAAAGGATGCCGGCGCCGAAAAGGACATTGAAGACATTCGTCAAGATGCTGCGCGTGCATCAGTGGCTGAAGAATTCGCTGATCGCGGTGCCGATGGTGCTGTCGCATGAATACTTCAACATCAACATGATCTGGCAATGCCTGCTGGCGTTCGTCTCCTTCAGCGCCGTGGCTTCCGCCATCTACATTCTCAACGATTTCTTCGACCTTGCGCTCGACCGCAAGCATCCGACCAAACGCAACCGACCTTTCGCCAGCGGCGCTTTGTCGATCCCGTTCGGTCTCGGCGCGATGGCGGTGCTGCTGGCGATCGGCATTGCCGCCGGGCTTCTGTTGCCGATCGAGTTCCTGGGCGTGCTCGCCGGCTATCTGGTGGTGACCACAGCCTATTCGCTGTCGTTCAAGCGCATGCTCCTGGCCGACGTACTGACGCTGGCGGGGCTATACACTGTGCGTGTGCTGGCAGGTGCTGCGGCGACCGGGGTCGAAGTCTCGTTCTGGCTGCTCGCCTTCTCGATTTTCTTCTTCCTGTCGCTGGCGCTGGTGAAGCGCTATGTCGAACTGCGGACCACGGCCATTCCGGTGGGCGAGCGCATTGCCGGCCGCGGCTACCGCATCGAAGACCAGGAGATCGTCGCCCAGGCAGGAATGGCGTCGGCCTTCTCCTCGGCGCTGGTGCTGGCGCTGTACATGGACAGCGTCTCCGTACGCGAACTCTATCCGCATCCCTGGCTGGTCTGGCCGCTGGCGCCGATCGTGCTGTATTTGACCATGCGGGTCTGGATCCTGGCGCGCCGCAACGAGATGAATGACGATCCGGTCATCTTCATCATTCGCGACTGGCGAAGCCAGATCGTCGTGGTGATCGGCGCCGCCCTTCTGGTCGCGGGAGGCTGGTAGGGGATGGCCGGCGAACGGTACCGGAGTTTTGGCCTCGCCACGCCGGCCGCAAAGCGAGCCATCGCGGCCGACGATGCCATCGCGCTGATGCGAAGCGGCAAGGCGACAAAGAACGCTCTGCTCGCCTATGGCAATGGCCGCTCCTACGGTGATTCCTGCCAGAACGGGCCAGGTGCGGTCGTGGACATGCGGCCGCTGAACCGCATCGGCGCCTTCAATGCCGAGACCGGCCTGCTCGAGGCGGAGGCCGGCGTGTTCCTCTCCGATATCATTGCGCACACTGCACCTTACGGTTTCTTTCCGACTGTCGTCCCAGGCACCCAGTTCGTCACCCTTGGCGGCGCGATCGCCAATGACGTCCATGGCAAGAACCATCACCGGCGCGGCACCTTTGGCTGCCATGTCGAGTCGTTCACGCTGCTGCGCTCGGACGGGCGGACCTACACCTGCTCGGCAACCGACAATGCAAGGCTGTTTGCGGCGACGATCGGCGGCATGGGGCTGACCGGCCTGATCCTGTCGGCCTCGATCTGGCTGATGCGGGTGCATTCGCTCGATATCGCCGAGAAGGTAACGCGGTTTGCCGATCTCGGCGAATTCTTCGAACTGGCCGAGGCCGCCGACCAGGCCAATGAATATGCCGTCGCCTGGATCGACCAGCTTGCCGGCGGCCATGGCCGCGGACGCGGCCTGTTGTTGACAGGCAATCATGCCGAGTATGGCTCGCATGCGGCGTCTCGCGCCGGCTCCCGTTTTTCAGTGCCGTTCCAGCCGCCGTTCAATGTGCTCAACCGGCCGTTCCTCACCGCCTTCAACGCCGCCTATCGGTGGAAGAAGGGGAGCTCGCCGGGGCCGAGCCAAACCGGCTACCAGGGCTTTTTCTTTCCGCTTGATGGTGTCGGCGACTGGAATCGGCTGTATGGCCCGAAAGGTCTCTACCAGCACCAGAGCGTGGTGCCGGAAAATGTCGCGCGTCAGACCGTGCCGGCGCTGCTCGACGCGGCGCGTCGGGCCGGGCAGGGCTCTTTCCTCACCGTGTTGAAGCGCTTCGGCTCGATCCGCTCGCCGGGGCTGCTGTCCTTTCCGCGGCCAGGCTTCACGTTGACGCTGGATTTCCCCAATCGCGGCGACAGGACGCTGGCCCTGCTCAGCGAACTCGACCGCATCACGGTCGCGGCCGGCGGCGCGGTCAACCCGTACAAGGATGCGCGCATGGGCGCTGATACTTTCGCGGCCTCCTTCCCGAATTGGCAGCGGCTTGAAGCGCTGCGCGACCCGGCGTTCGTGTCCAGTTTCTGGCTGCGGACGGCGAAAAAGCTCAACGTCCGGCCAGGGCGTGTCGAGGCAGCTGAATAGGTACAATCCGAATAAGTCATGGTGAATAGATCGTAAGTTCCCTGGTTTACTCAAAGCATTGTCGTGACTTCACGAAATGTTTGCAGGTTAGTAATAGGACCGTTGCGAGTGGCGGGTGCAAAATATGAAATACATCGTCTTCATTCTGTTCACGGTCATGACCAATGCCGCCGCGCAGCTGATGCTGAAGCAAGGCATGATGTCGCTCGGTCCCATTTCGTTCGAAGGCACCAATCCGCTGTTGAAGCTGTTGCAGGTCGTTTTCAGCCCATGGGTGTTTCTCGGCCTGTGCACCTTCGTCATCTCGATGGCTTCGCATCTCTATGTGCTGTCCAAGGTCGAGCTCAGCTTTGCGTATCCGTTCCTCAGCCTTGCCTATGTCGCGGTTGCGATCTTCGCCTATTTCATCTTCCGCGAGGACCTCAATGCCTGGCGCATTGCAGGCATCGCCTTCATCTGCGTCGGCACCGTGCTGATTGCGCAAAGCGGTCGAGACTTGGGCGGGCGCGGGCATGACGACCAAACCGCTTCCATCATCCCCGACAAGATCCAGACAAACGAGATCGTTCGATGAGACATGTTATTTTCGGCGGCGACGGCTTCGTCGGCCGTCATCTTGCCCCGAAGCTTGTGGCCGATGGTGAAGAGGTTGTCGTTGCCGACATCGTCAAGAGCGACCTGACGCACTATCGCAACGTTCGCTTCGTCACCTGCGATGTCACGGATACGGCCTCGGTGGCCAACATCGGATTGAAGGCCGACGACATGATCTACAACCTGTCGGCCAAAATGCTGTCGCCGATCCAGGTGCGGGCCAAGCGTCACGACTTCTTCTTTCCGGTGAATTTCCACGGCACCGAACACATCATGCAGGCGATGGACAAGGCCGGCGCGTCCAAGCTCGTCCACTACACCACCGACATGATCTACGGCCACACGGTCACCCAGCCGATGACCGAGGAACATCCGGTCGCGCCGCTCGGCGAATATGGCTGGTCGAAGCAGAAGACCGAGGAGCTCGCCGCTCAATGGCGCAAGCGCGGCATGTCGATCTCGCTGTTTCGCCCGCGCCTGATCATCGGTCCCGGCCGGCTCGGGATCCTGGAAAAGCTGTTCAAACTGATCGACTGGAATTTTCCTGTGCCGATGATCGGCTCGGGCAAGAACCCCTATCAGTTCATCTCGGTGTTCGATTGCGCGGAAGCTGCCCGCTCGGCCTGGAAGGCAGGCGTGCCCAACCAGGCCTATAATCTGGGCTCCCTCAATCCGCCGCCGGTGAAGAAATTGCTGGGCGACCTGATCAAGCATGCCGGCTCGAAATCGCTGCTGATCCCGACGCCGGGCTGGGCGGTCAAGCGCACCCTCGACCTGCTCGATCTCATGAACATGCCGATCATGGATCCCGAACAATATCTGATCGCCGATGAGGAGTGCGTGCTCGACGTATCCAAGGCCGAGCGCCAGCTCGGCTGGGTGCCGCAATATCGCGACGAGGACATGCTGATCGCCGCCTACAGCGAATACCGCGCCAAGAAAGACGGGCTTGCCGTCACCGCCAATCATGTCCCCGCCGAATAAGTGGGACGACCAGGAGAACTCCGAAATGACCGTCATGGCCAAGCCTGAGCAGACGAACGCGCGCACCATCGTCGGCGCGCCGGCGTTGTCGCCTACCGCCATCGCCAAGCCCGACCTGATCAGCGTCGAGCAGGCGAAGGCGATGGATGTCGCGCGCATGACCGACTTGTTCAAGGCGCATCTCAATCCGGGCCAGCTGCATTTCATGAAGCTGCTCGGCTTCCACAAGATCAAGATCGAGCGTGCCGAAGGCATGTTCTACATCGACCAGAACGGCCGCAAGATTCTCGACTTCTTCGGCGGCTTCGGTTCGCTGGCCTTCGGCCACAACCATCCGCGCATCCTGGAGGCCCGGCGCAAATTCCAGGAGGAGAAGCGCCAGGAAATCGCCATCGCCTTCATGTCGCAATATGCATCGGCCCTTGCGCACAACATCGCCAAATGCTCGCCCGGCGATCTCGACATGGTGTTTCTGGGCTCGTCGGGTTCGGAAGCGATGGAAGCGGCGGTGAAGCTCGCCGAGCGCGCCGCCGGGCCGAAGCGGCCGAAGGTGGTCTATGCCGAGAATTCCTTCCACGGCAAGACCAAGGGCGTGCTCGGCATCACCGACGGCCAGCTCTACCGCGCGGACTTCAAGATGGCTGAGAACACCGTGCGCATTCCGTTCGCCGATATCGAAGCGGTCGAGCGGCTGTTCCGCTCCGACCCGGAGGTCGGCGTCATAGTGCTCGAGACCATCCAGGGCGGCGGCGGCATCATCCAGGCAGAGGCGCAATATTGGCAGAAGCTGCGAGCGCTCTGCGACCAGTATGGCGTGCTGTGGGTGGCGGACGAAGTGCAGTGCGGCTATGGCCGCTCGGGACGGTTCTATGCCTTCGAGCATTATGGCGTCGTGCCCGATGTGACGGCGCTGGCGAAATCGCTCGGCGCCGGCAAGGCGGCGGTCGGCGCGATGATCGCCCGGCGCGAGGTCTATATGAAGGCCTATGGCACGCCGAAGACGGCGATGATCCATGCCATGGCCACCTTCGGCGGCATGGGCGAGGCCTGCGTCACCGCGATCGAGGGTATCAACGTGCTCTATGACGAGGGGCTGATCGACAACGCCGCCTCTACCGGCGACTATCTGCTGCAGCGCCTGCAGGCGCTGAAGGAGAAGTACCCGAAGATCATCAAGGATGTGCGCGGCAAAGGCTTTATGGTCGGGCTCGAGTTCCACGACTTCTCGCAGACCTTGCCGATGGTGCTACGTCCGATCGTCAGCGTCCTCGACGACAAGCTGAAGGGCTCGCTGTCGGGCTTCGTCGGCGCGCTGTTGCTGCGCGACTATGACGTGCTCGTCGCCTTCACCGAATACAATCGCAACGTTATCCGTCTCGAGCCGCCGCTGATCTGCCAGCGCGAGCATGTCGACCGTTTCGTCGATGCTTTCGATAGCCTGCTGTCGCGCGGCATTGTGGGAATCGTGAAGGATTTCGTCAAAAGCCAGGTCCGTTAAAAGAAGTCCGTTGAGCGAAGTCCTGAGTCCGACAATGCTGAGCAAGTCTCCCGCCCCGCAAACCACACTCGACCGGCTGACCCCGGCCGCTCTCGCGTGGGGCGAGGGGACTTATGCGCGATGGGCGGCTCCGGTCGGCGCGATCGCGTTTTCGCTCTATATCCTGCTGACGGCGTTCATGGCCTGGACGATGCCCGACGCCAATTGGGACATGCTGCCTTATCTCGCCGTCGCCGAGGAGGGCGCTTATCCCGATGCGCAGGCATTGCATGACTACGCCTACAGCACGGTCCAGGCCGGCGTGTCGGCCGCCGACTACAAGGCGCTGACCGACGACGGCGGCGGTTTCCGCAGCCACATGGCTGAAAATGCCGCCGACTTCCATTCGCTGCTCGGCATGTACCGGATCAAGTTTCTCTATGCCGAGATGCTGTCGACGATGAGTTCGGTGATGTCGCCGGTCGAGGCGATGCGGGTGCTGCAGGTGGTCTCGGTGCTGCTGTTCGGGATGATCACGCTGCTTTGGCTGCGAACCGAAGGCGCGCTTGCGCTGGCGCCTGTGGTCGGCGCGGTGCTGATCATGGCCGATTTCGGCGATGCCGCACGCGCCTCGACCCCGGATCTGTTGTGCTCGGCGCTGTTCCTCGGCGGGCTGCTTGCCTATGTGCGCGGCCGCGAGGCAGCGACCGCTGTCCTGCTTTTCCTGGCCTTCATGGCGCGGCCGGACAACATCGTATTCCTGGCCATTTTCGCCGTGCTGCTGCTGGTCTTCCGGCAGCGGGCGTGGGGCGCGCTGGCCGGCTTTGCCGCGTCCTTCGTCGCCTATTTCGCGATTTCGCACTGGGCGCAGCATCCCGGCTGGTGGCCGCATCTGTGGTTCTCCAGCATCGAGCAGCACTACAATATGGATGGCTTCGAGCCGCCGTTCTCGGTTGGCGCCTATCTCAAGGCGTTTGCCGCATCCTTCATTCGCGCCATCAGCATCAACAGCTGGGTCGGGGTCTCGGTTCTGGCGCTGGCCGCGTGGTTTGCGCTCGGCCGCGCCGGCTTCCGGCTCGATCGTCGCGCCGGCATCCTGCTTGCAGCACTGGTGCTTGGCGTGCTGGCGAAATTCACCGTCTTTCCGATCCACGACACCCGCATCTACTTCCCGAACCTTCTGCCGCCCTACCTTTTGCTTGTCGGCCCGGTCATGGCGCTGTGGGCGTCGGCAAGCCTGAATGGAAGGCGGCCCATCGCCATACCTGGAGATAAGCCATGAGTTCCATTTCCGGGCTGGCGCGCATCGCCCTTTCACTCGGCCTGCCCGCCGGCCTGCTCGATCGCGGGCCGGCGTTGCGCGGCACGAAATTCCTGGCCAAGGCGGCGCTGAAGGCGCGGTTTGGCGGTGGGCAAGCCTTCCAGATGGTCAATGTCGGCGCTTGCGACGGCGCGCTGTTCGACGACGTCACGCCGTGGCTGCACCGCATTCCGCGGGCGCGGGCCGTGCTGGTCGAGCCGATCCCGTACAATCAGAAGCGGTTGCGCGCCAACTATCCCGACACGGAACGCTTCGTCGTCGAACCGGTCGCGGTGACAAAAACCAAAGGCACGATCACCGTCCACACTTTCGATGCCGCGGCACTCGAGGCCGGCACGCTGCCGGTCGAGTTCATCGGCTGCTCATCGGTCACCAACACCAATCTGATGTCGGGCAAGAATGCCTGGGGCGAGGCCGACGCCAATTTCAACAAGTTCGCGCCGCACCTCAGGGATATCGAGGTGCCGTCGGAAACGCTGCAGACGCTGCTCGACCGCAACGGCATCACGCATATCGACGCCTTCCTGGTCGATTGCGAAGGCGCCGACTGGATCGTCTTCGAACAGCTCGATCTCAAGCGCTATCGTCCGGGCATGATCAAGGTCGAGGTCGGCGCGCTGCCGGCTGCCGAAATCGGCCAGGTCGTGGTCAAGCTGAAGACATCAGGCTACCAGGTCGGCTTCCAGGCCGAGGACATCTGGGCCTTCGCCTGAGATAGATCGCCACTGGCGGCACGCCGGGTCGCCGGGTCGCGTCGCATCTGCGACGTGTCGCAAACAGGCGGTAGCTCCATCCACGTCCTCTGCATATTGTGCGCCATTCGAACGGGCGCGGACACGCCCGCTTTATCCCCTTGGAGTCGCGGCAATGGCAGAGTTTCCGAAACAGGCGAAGGTCGTCATCGTCGGCCTGGGTGGCATTGTCGGCGCATCGATCGCCCATCATCTGATCGAACGCGGCTGGACCGACATTGTCGGCATCGACAAGTCGGGCATCCCGACCGATATCGGCTCGACCGCGCACGCCTCGGACTTCTGCTACACCACCAGCCATGATTTCCTGTCCTGCTGGACGACGCTCTACTCCATCGATTTCTACGAGAAGATGGGCCACTACGCCCGCATTGGCGGCCTCGAAGTGGCGCGCGTCGGCGATGACAGTCGCATGGACGAGATCAAGCGCAAGATCGCCTCGGCCAAATCCTTCGGCACCCGCGCCCGGCTGATCGAACCGGCCGAGATCAAGGAAAAATTCCCGCTGATCGAAGAGTCCATGGTGCAGGGCGGCCTGTGGGATCCGGACGCCGGCCTGGTCATCCCGCGCTCGCAGACTGTCGCCGGCAAGCTGGTCGACCAGGCGGAAGCGTCGGGCAAGTTGAAGTCCTTCGCCAACACGCCGGCCAAATCTCTCATCGTCGAGGAGGGCCGCATCAAGGGCGTCGTCACCGACCGCGGCACGATCATGGCCGATTATGTCATCGTCTGCGCCGGCATCTGGGGCCGGCTGATCGCCGAGATGGTCGGCGAAGACCTGCCGGTCATGCCGATCGACCATCCGCTGACGTTCTTCGGTCCCTACAATGAGTTTGCCGGCACGGGCAAGGAGATCGGCTGGCCGCTGCTGCGCGACCAGGGTAATTCGGCCTATATGCGCGACACCGGCGACCCCAGGACCGCCGAGGGCGGGCAGATCGAATGGGGTTATTACGAAGAGACCAATCCGCGCCTCTGCCATCCGCGCGATTTGCTGGAAAAGGATCAGGCGCGGCTGTCGCCGTCGCAGCGCGATCTCGACATGGAGCAGATCCTGGCGCCGCTTGAGCGCGCCATGGAGCTGACGCCGATCCTGGGCGAACTCGGCTACAATGAAAGCCATTCCTTCAACGGCCTGTTGCAGGTGACCGCCGATGGCGGCCCGTCCATGGGCGAGAGCCAGAAGGTGAGGGGCCTCTGGTACGCCGTCGCCATCTGGGTCAAGGACGGCCCCGGCATGGGCAAGCTGATCGCCGACTGGATGACGGACGGCCGCACGGAAATCGACCATCACGCCATCGACTATGCGCGCTTCTATCCGCACCAGACGAAAGAGCAGTTCATCTGGGATCGCTGCACCGAGACGGCGATGAAGGTCTACAATCCGGCGGTGCATCCGCGCGAGCCGTTCTCCAAAGGCCGCAACATCCGCCGCTCGCCGTTCTGGGAGCGCGAGAAGGAGCTTGGCGGTTACTTCATGGAGCTGGGCGGTTGGGAGCGCGCGCATGGCTATGCCGCCAACGAGCATCTGCTGGAGAAGTATGGCAACCGGGTTCCCGTACGTGAGAACGAATGGGACAACCGCCATTTCTGGCGGGTGTCCAATGCCGAGCACCTGGCGGTGAGCGAGGATTGCGGCATCGTCAACCTCTCGCATTTCTCGATGTACGACATCGAAGGGCCGGACCATGTCGCGCTGCTGGAGTGGCTGTGCGCGGCCAAGATTGGTGGCGACAACAATATCGGCAAGGGTATCTACACCCACTTCCTCGACGAGGAAGGCATGGTGCGCGCCGACTTCACCGTCATCCGCATGGCCGACCGCTGCCGTCTGATCGACGGCGCCGACGCCGGTCCGCGCGACTTCCGCTACATGCAGCGCACCGCGCAGGACAAAGGCTTTGACGTCACCATCACCGACGTGACGGAAAAATACGTCACCATCGGCATCTGGGGACCGAACGCGCGGGCGACGCTGCAGAAAGTGGTCGAAAATCCGGATGGTCTCTCGCTCGAGAACTTCCCCTTCGCGGCGATCAAGCCGGTCAGGATCGGCGGCAAGGACGTCACCGCCTTCCGCATCTCTTATGTCGGCGAGCAGGGCTGGGAACTGCATATGCGTTACGAAGACGGCCTGGCCGTTTGGGACGCGCTGCGCTCGACCGGGGTCATGCCGTTCGGCGTCGAGACCTATGCCAACACCCGGCGCATGGAAAAGAGCCTGCGCCTGCAGAACGCCGACCTGTTGACCGAGTACAATCTGCTCGAGGCCGACCTTGCCCGACCGAAGGTCAAGGAGAACGATTTCTGCGGCAAGGCAAAACATGTCGAATACCGCGCCCGCGAGCACCAGCCGGCGATCCTGTGCACGCTGGTGATGACGGAAAACGTCGATTCGAAGGGTGTTGCCCGCTATCCCGTCGGCACCATGCCGGTGATGGATCCGAAGACCGGCGAGACGCTGGTCGACGAACTCGGCCGCCGCTCCTTCACCACATCGATGGCCTACGGCCCGACCATCGGCAAGAACATCGGCCTCGCCTATCTGCCCTGGGCCCATGCCCAGGAGGGCCGCAAGTTTGCCATCGAATATTTCGGCGAGACCTACCCGGTCGAGGTGGCTGCCGTCGGCTACAAGCCGCTCTACGATCCAGAGAATCTGAAGCCGAGGAGTTGAGCTTCATCGGTTCCAACCAACATATCGAAAAGCCGGCACCTCGCCGGGCTTTTTGCTTTGTCAGCAGCCGGTTTTCGCTTACCTTCGGGTATGTCTGCTTTTTCTTGCGCACGACATTTCCTTTCAGGCAGCGCCGCGCTGGCGCTGGGGCTCTGGCTGGTGCCGCCGGTTCAAGCCGCCGAGCCGGTCGACGTCGAGCTGGTGCTGGCCGTCGACGTGTCGCTGTCGATGTCGCCGGGCGAACTTGAAATCCAGCGTCACGGCTATGCTGCTGCGCTGACGCACGACAATGTTCTGCAGGCCATCGCCGATGGCGCCTACGGCAAGGTCGCCGTCACCTATGTCGAATGGGCGGGAGCGACCACGCAGCAGGTCGTCGTGCCGTGGACGGTGATCGCCAGCCGGGCCGATGCCGAGCGGGTGGCCGCGCAGCTTTCCGCCCATCCGCCGGCCAGCGCCCGGCGCACCTCGATTTCCGGCGCGCTGGAATTCGGCAGCGATCTGTTCGCCGAAAGCGGTTTTCAGGGGACAAAGCGCGTCATCGATATTTCCGGCGACGGGCCCAACAACCAGGGCGCGCCCGTCGACATCACCCGCGACGCGGTGGTCAAGCAAGGCATCATCATCAACGGCCTGCCGCTGATGACGCGCGGCGGGTTCAGCGGCGCCTATGACGTCAACAATCTCGACCGCTACTACAGCGACTGCGTCATCGGCGGTCCCGGATCCTTCATGATCCCGGTCAATGACTGGACGCAGTTTCCCGAAGCCATCCGCCGCAAGCTGGTGCTGGAGCTGGCCGGCGCCGCTTCGCCGCAACGGGCGCGCGAGGAGGCCGGGCATCCGCCGGTGGTGCTGGCGCAGGACCGGCCGACCGACTGCCAGGTCGGCGAAAAGATGTGGCGCGACCGCAGCTGGATGTTCGATGCCCGTTAGCGTTCGCATCATCACGCTGCCGTGAAGGGCCGGTTTCATTGACAAGCCCATGGGCGTCTGTGACACAATTCGGCATCCGAAAAAACAAGGGGAACCGACATGAACAAGACCATCGTCGCTGCCGCGGTATTGGCGCTTGCGGCTGCAATATCCGTGCCGGCCGAGGCTGCCACATCGGTCACCATCGGCATCAGCGGATGGACCGGCTTTGCGCCGCTGACGCTCGCCAAGCAGGCCGGCATCTTCGAGAAGCATGGCCTCGACGTGACCCTGAAGAAGGTGCCGCAGGCCAGCCGGCCGCTCGCCATCGCCAGCGGCGATCTGCAATGCGCCGCCACCACGGTCGAGACCTGGCTGGTGTGGAACGCCAGCGGCGTCACCACCAAGCAGATCTTCCAGCTCGACAAATCCTATGGCGCCGACGGCATTGTCGTGCGCAACGACATCAAGACCGTCGCCGACCTCAAGGGCAAGAATGTCGCGTCCTCGGCGCCGGGCACGTCGCCCTATTTCATGCTGGCCTGGGTGCTGAACAAGAACGGCCTGTCGACCAAGGATGTGACCGTCGTCAACCTGGAACCGGATGCGGCGGCGCAAGCCTTCCTCGCCGGCCAGAACGATGCGGCGGTCACCTATGAGCCGTTCATCTCGGCGGTGCGCGACAAGTCCGATCAGGGCCACATATTGGCGACCACGCTCGACTACCCGATGGTGCTCGACACGGTCGGCTGCACGCCTGAATTCCTCACCGCCAATCCCGACGCCGCCAAGGCGCTGGCCGACAGCTATTTCGAAGCGCTCGACCTGATCAAGAGCGATCCGCAGAGATCCTACGAGATCATGGGCGCCGACGTGAAGCAGTCTGCGAAAGAATTCGAGGATTCGGCGAAATACCTGAAATGGGCCGACAAGGCGGAGAACAAGCAGTTCTTCACCAAGGAATTCCAGGACTTTTCCAAGACCGCCGGCGAGCTTCTGCTGCAGATGGGGTTGATCAAGGAAGCGCCAGACGTTGCCACGCTGGCCGACACCAGCGCGGTGGCGAACTGACAGGCCTCGCCTTTGACCATTGTGCGGCGGCGCCTAGGGCCGCCGCTCTCTCCTGGACAAGTGATGATTTGACGATGCGGACGATCTGAAGATGCGCCCCTTGCATCCGGTGTCGCCGGGCATTCGAACCGTGCTTGGCATTTCCTTCTTCGTGCTGTTCGTCGCCTTCTGGGCGTGGATCACGCTTGGCGGCCACGTCAACCGCATCTTCCTCGCCGACCCGCTGTCGATGCTGCGGGATGGTTGGCGGCTGCTGGTCGAGGACCGCTTCTGGCTCGACATATTGATCACCATCTGGCGGGTCTTCGGCGGGTTCCTGCTGGCGTCGATCGTCGCCGTGCCGATCGGCATCGCCATGGGCGCCTGGAAACCAATAGAGGCGTTTCTGGAGCCGTTCGTCTCCTTCGCCCGCTACCTCCCGGCTTCGGCCTTCATTCCGCTGCTCATCCTGTGGGCCGGCATTGGCGAGCTGGAAAAGCTGCTGGTCATCTTCGTCGGCTCGGTGTTCCAGATCATCCTGATCGTCGCGGTCAAGGTGGGCTCGACGCGGCGCGACCTGGTCGAGGCGGCCTATACGCTGGGCTCGACCAACAGCGGTATCGTCAAACGGGTCATCATGCCGGCCAATGCGCCCGAGATTGCCGAGACGCTGCGGCTGGTGCTCGGCTGGGCTTGGACCTATGTCATCGTCGCCGAGCTGATCGGTTCGTCCTCAGGCATCGGCTACATGATCATCAACAGCCAGTCGCGGCTGGCGACAGGGCAGATCATCTTCGGCATCATCGTCATCGGGCTGATCGGACTGTTGTCCGACTTCGCCTTCAAGGCGTTCAATCGCTGGCTCTTTCCCTGGAGCCTGGCATGAGCAAGTTGCTTATCGAAGGCGTCTCGCGAACCTTCGCCGGCGTGCGCGGCGGGCAGCCGGTCAAGGCGCTGATGCCGGTCGACCTTGCGGTCGCGGCCAACGACTTCATCACCATTCTGGGGCCGTCCGGCTGCGGGAAGTCGACGCTGCTCAGGATCGTTGCCGGCCTGGAAGCGCCGAGCGAAGGCCGTGTGCTGCTCGACGGCAAGGCGGTGACGCGGCCGGGACCGGATCGCGGCATGGTGTTCCAGTCCTACACGCTGTTTCCGTGGCTAACGGTGGCGCAGAATATCGCCTTCGGCCTGCGCGAACGTGGCATGGCCGAAAAGGAGCGAGACGGGATCGTCGCTTCCTATGTCGACCTCGTCGGGCTCAAGGGCTTCGAGAACCATTGGCCAAAGCAGCTGTCCGGCGGCATGCAGCAGCGCACGGCGATCGCCCGGGCGCTGGCCAACGACCCCGAAATCCTGTTGCTGGACGAGCCGTTCGGTGCGCTCGACAACCAGACGCGCGGACTGATGCAGGAACTGCTGCTCGGCATCTGGGAGCGGCGCAAGAAGACAGTGCTGTTCGTCACCCACGACATCGAGGAGGCGATCTTCATGGCTTCGCGGGTGATCGTGATGAGCGCGCGGCCAGGCCGCATCAAGTCGGATGTCGCCATCGACCTGCCGCATCCGCGTCACTATACGCTGAAGACCAGCCCGGAATTCTCAGGCCTGAAGGCGCGGCTGACCGAGGATATCCGCGTCGAGGCGATGCGGACGGCGCAGGCGCAGTGACCTAAGCTGGGTCGCCTACGGAAAAGATGCTCGGTTCGCTCAGCAATCGCTTCAAGCGTGGGAGGTCACGCGCAGGAGTTTCCAACGCCGCCTTGAATGCTGCCCATTTTTCGACGTCGAGGCGGAAACTCTGCCGGTCGGCGAGTTCTTTGGAGAGTGCCGTTCGCGCGGTCATCTGACTCTCAGGCCGCCAGCAATTGCTTGCGGTCGACGCGCTCCTGCTGCGGCGAGCGGGCGTAGAGTTCGCGGTAACATTTGGAGAAATGCGAGGCCGAGACGAAGCCGCAGGCGACCGCCACCTCGACCACCGGCATCGACGACTGAATCAGCAGGTGCCGGGCGCGGTCGAGGCGGATTTCGAGGTAGTAGCGGGCAGGGGATCTGCCCATCTCGGTGCGGAACAGGCGCTCGATCTGGCGGCGCGACAGGTCGACATGGTCGGCGATCTCGATCAGCGACAGCGGTTCGGAGAGATTGCCTTCCATCAGTTCGATGATGGTCAGCACCTTGGAATTCTGCACGCCCAGGCGCGCGCGCAGCGGCAGGCGCTGGCGGTCGGTCGGGCTGCGCACGCGGTCGGTCAGCACCTGCTCGCACACGCGGTTGACCAGATTGTCGTCGAAATCGTCGCCGATCAGCTTGAGCATCATGTCGAGGGCGGCGGTGCCGCCGGCGCAGGTGTAGATGTTCTGGTCGATCTCGAAGAGGTCGGCAAAGACGTTGGCCTTGGGAAAGGCCTCGGAAAAGCCCGGCAGGTTTTCCCAATGGATGGCGCAGCGCTTGTTGGAGAGCAGGCCGGCGGCGGCAAGGATATGCGCGCCGGTGCACAGGCCGCCGACGGCGACGCCTCTGTTGTATTCCTCGCGCAGCCAGGCGAAGGCCGACCTGTTCTGGTAGCGCTCGACATTCATGCCGCTGCAGACGATGGCCATGTTCGGCCGATCCGGCCCGGCCATCTTCTTGCGCTCTTCCTCGAGCGAGGTGTTGACGGCGCATTCGACGCCATTGGAGGCGCGCACCGGCTTGCCGTCGATGCTGGCGAGGCGCCAGCGATAGGCCTCATAGCCAAGCATGCGGTTGGCCGAGCGCAGCGGGTCGAGCGCCGTCGCAAAGGCGATCATGGTGAAGTCCGGGACAAGGAAGAATACAAACGATCGCTTGATCGGATGCTTTACGGCGTTCAAGGGAACCTCACGCAGCCATGGCGCGAACAGGATGTCGCGAACAGCACAGCGACATCAGGAAAAACCATTCCTGTCAATTGGCTAGGGGGCTAAGCGGAAACTATATTTGCGACATGGGTCGCAAATGGGCAATCGTCCGGGATGACAGGGACGGGCTGCCGACGGATTGGGCATGGTGGCGGCGGCATAGGTGCCAAAAAGGAGAAACGCCGCTTCGGTCAAACCGAAGCGGCGCTGTTATCGACTATCGGCAGCGGCAGGGAAGCGCTGAGCGCTAGCCGTTATCTCAGGCAACGAAACCGAGGCGCACCGCATTCATGGCACCGGTCTGGCCGGGCATGGTATTGGCAAGGCGCTGGCGCTCGAGAGCGGTCATCAGGTTCATTTCGCGGCGGGCAAAGAGGCGGGCAAAAAGCTTCATCATCATCTCCTATCGGTTGCTCAGACGGGTCGCCTTCGCTTGATGGAGTGGGGCAGCTCGTTTGCTGGCGTTGATATAGGCCTGCGTGAGCAGAAACTAAATCGCAAATGCGAAGCGCTTGAATGGAAATGCGACATCGTTTGCGACATTATTGGGCATGGTGCCCAAATTTACGATTACTTACAGCGTGTTACCTGCGACATTGAGGCGCCATGCAAGTGACGCATATACGCCATGCAGCGGCGACATGGCTCTGAAAATCATTTGAATGCAAATAAGTTGGAGAAAGCCTGCGCGGCAAAATAGAGAAGGCCTGCCGGGCTGGTCTGCGCGGCAGGCCTTCAGCACAAGGTACACAATGGTTTACTTTGCTCCAGCCTAGGATCCGACGCCGTGGCGTGCACCGGTCTTGGTGTCGGCAGCTTCAGGCCAGCCGATATCCTTCTGCAGTTCGATCGGCAGCGAGCGGATCGCACGTTCGGTCTGGAAGCGGGCGCGGGCCGCGCTGAACTCGGTCGCAAGCCGACCGATGGATGACAGGATAGACATCTCATTCTCCTTTGGTTGTGCCACGTCCCGCATGAACGCGTTCCGTCGCCTGGATATTCCGCATCGAGTGCAATTCCGTGTCAGGAGCGTTGGAGCCATGGCACGTCCCGCCTTCGATGGAGTTGACTATCCTCCCAATCTGATGTTCAATCAAACGAAATGGAATGATGCTTCACATCAGAAAAATTGAAGGTCGATCCCGATGAACGCCCCACTCAATCATCCGCTGCCGCTGCTCGATCTCGACGTTTTGCGCACCTTCGTGGCCATTGCCGAGACCGGCAGTTTCACCACGGCGGCCAATGCGGTGTTCCGCACGCCGTCGGCGGTCTCCATGCAGATCAAGAAGCTCGAGGACATTCTCGGGCGCTCTGTCTTCGCGCGGGATGCGCGCTCGGTGACGCTGACCACGGATGGCGAGATGCTGCTCGGTTATGCCCGCCGGCTGTTGTCGATCAACCGCGAGGTGGTGTCGAAGTTCATCATCCCCGAGATCGTCGGCGTGGTGCGGCTCGGCTCGCCGGACGACTATGGCGAGCGCGTGTTGCCGCATGTGCTGAAGCGTTTCGCGCAGTCGCATCCGTCGATTGCCGTCGACGTCACCATCGACCAGAGCAGCAATCTGCGCCGCCGCATGGACGACCGGGCGCTCGACATCACGCTGCTGACCAATTCCTACAAGACCAGCGCACTCGGCGCCGAGGTGCTGCTCACCGAGCCGATCGTCTGGGCCGGCGCCAAGGGCGGCAGCGCGCATCTGCGCGAGCCTTTGCCGGTGTCGCTGTGGGAAGAGGGCTGCGCCTGGCGGGCCGGCGCGCTCGATGCGCTGAGCCGTGAAGGCCGCAATTACCGCATCGCCTATATGAGCGCCCACACGGCCGGCCAGCGCGCCGCCATCATGTCGGATCTCGCGGTTGCACCGTTGCCGAAGTCGTTCCTGGGCAACGACATGGTCGAGCTTTGCCCGAAGGACGGCATGCCCGATATCGGCACCTACAATCTGGCGATGGTGGTGTCGCCGGACGCCAGCGCGCCGGTCAAGGCCGTCGCCGACCATATCCGTGCGACGTTCGAGCTTTTCCGCGAAACCGGCAAGTTCTAGAGCGGTTCACCGTTTCACGGAAACGGCGAGCCGCTCTAACTCCTTGTTTTGACGCAATTCCCAAGGGAAAGCGCTACACGCATTTCCCGGGAAAACCGTTTTACACTTTTCCTGGAATTGTTCTGCTATTCCGCTGCTTGGGCGGGGCGCGCCGCGAGAGCGGGTCGCGCTCTGCGCCGCGTGGTGGCGCGCCGCTTGGTGGGCTCACCTTCAAGGAAGGTGACGATGCTGTCCCTGGCGCGACGCGCCTCCGGCATCTCGATCAGCGGCCAGACGTGGAACATGCCTTCCTCATAGACGACGTCGATATCGACGCCGGCAGCGCGTGCCTTTTTGGCGAAGATCAGATTGTCGGGGCTGAGCAGGTCGTGCGAGCCGGTCAGAAGCAGGGTCTTCGGCAGCACCGAGAGATCGCCATAGAGCGGGCTGATGTGCCAGTCGCTGCGATCAATGCCGGCACTGTACATGCGGATCGCTTCCAGCCCGCCGGAAATGCCGAGCCACGGATCGTTGCGTTCCGCCTCGAACACTTCGGGGTTGGACAGCGACATGTCGAGGCCGGGTGAAATCAGCACGTGGCGCGACGGCAAGGGCAGGCCTTCCTCAGCCGCCATCATGGTCAGCACGACGGCCATGTTGCCGCCCGCGGAATCGCCCATGAAGACGATGTCTTCGGCGTCCGTCTCATCCAGCATCTGCCGGTAGACGTCGCCGACCATGCCGAACATGGCGTGGAAATCATGCTCCGGCGCAATGGGATAGATCGGCACGGTGATACCTAAACCCAAGCGCTCGGCCATCTCGGCGATCAACCCCCAATGATAGGATGTGATCTGGAAGACATAGGCGCCGCCATGCATGTAGAGGATGCGCCTGCGTTCGCCCGCCTTCGGCGCAATCTCGTAGACGGGAAAGCCATCGACGCTGCGCTCGGTGATATCGAGCCGCTCCCGCAGCAATGCCGGGGGATGATGATCCTCGGTCTTGCGCGCATAGGCGATCCAGCGCTGCAGGTTCTCCGGGCTGGCAAATGCCTTCTTGCGGCTGTGCCGGAGGATGAAGGAAACGAGGTGGCTTTTGAAACTGGGCATTCGAATACACAAGCTCGGCAGCAGCCGACTAAGAGAATTCCCCACTATCTCGAAGATCGTACCTCCAGCCGAAATGTCAAGATTCTGGCCCAAGCCAACACGGTTGTTTGATCAGCCACGTCCGCGGCTTTGCGCAGCGCGGCTCAGCGCCGGGGCAGCAGCGCGGCGCGCAGCTTGATGTCGGTCGCAGCCGGGACCACACGGCGGCCCCGGCGCTTGGTTAGCAATTTGCACTTGTCGGCGAAGGTCATCAGCGGCCCGAGCCCAGGATCAGACGCGACAGGTTGGTCTGGGCGTCGATGCGCGGCGACACGGGCCAGCCGATGTCCTTCTGGATTTCGGGTGGCAGGTTGTTCATGGCGCGCACGGCCTGTGCATTCTTCATGGCCGCACGAAAACGGCCGAGGGTCTCGAACATCTCTATTCTCCTTTGGAGCGTTGTGGCGGCGGAATACTCCGGTCCGCCATTCGATGTCCGTTAAATGCTTCACGTCTGTATCGGACGGATTGCGCCAAAACAGCGTTTCCGTTTCCAGATCGGTGCGATCTGGAAACATTTGCATACAAATGAAATTGGGCGAATTGGCGGCCTTCGTAAGGCGGCTTATTCCCGGCTGCGCCTGGCGGCATGGCCTTCGCGCGAACGCCGTCGCGGGGCGGCGTCGCCGGCGACGCCATCCTCGCTGACGGTCTTGCGTGGCGGCAATTTCACCGCCGCCGACAGTTTCGGGAACGGATCGACCTTGTTGGGAAGCGCCATCGCGTAGACGAAATGCTCCTGGAATTTCGGCTCCAGTGCCGTCTCGATCTTCTCGATGTGGCTGACTGTGTCCTCGATCTCGCGGCGATAGCCACGATTGAGCAGGGCCATGCGCGCACCGGCGCCGGCGGCGTTGCCGACGGCCGAGACCTTGTCGAGGTCGCAATCCGGGATCAGGCCGAGCACCATGGCGTATTTCGGATCGATGAACGAGCCGAAGGCGCCGGCGAAATGGATGCGGTCGACGTGTTCGGTGTTCTGCTTTTCCATCAAAAGCTTGGTGCCGGCATAGAGTGCTGCCTTGGCGAGTTGAATGGCGCGCACGTCGGTCTGGGTGATGGTGATCTTGGGTTCGCCTTCCTTCAAGACATAGGAGAAGGTGCGGCCATTGGCGGTGACGCGTGGGGAGCGGGCGGCCAGGGAGCCATCGACAACGCCATCCTCGGAGATGATGCCGGCGAGATACATCTCGGCCACGATCTCGATGATGCCGGAGCCGCAAATGCCGGTGACGCCGGTCGCCTGCACGCTGTCGAGGAAGCCCGGTTCATCGGACCACAGTTCCGAGCCGATGACGCGGTATTTCGGCTCCAGCGTATCGGGATCGATTCGCACGCGCTCGATGGCGCCGGGCGCGGCGCGCTGGCCGCCGGAGATTTCGGCGCCCTCGAAGGCCGGACCGGTCGGAGAAGAAGCAGCCACGACCCGCGCGCGGTTGCCGAGCACGATCTCGGCATTGGTGCCGACGTCGACGATCAGCATCATCTCGTCCTGGCGGTGCGGACCTTCCGACAGCGTCACGGCTGCGGCGTCGGCGCCGACATGGCCGGCGATGCAAGGCAGCATATAGAGGCGCGCGCCCTGGTTGAGCTTCAGGCCGATGTCGGAGGCCTTGATGCGCACCGCGCCCGAGACGGCGAGCGCAAAGGGCGCGCCGCCGAGCTCGGTCGGATCGATGCCGAGAAACAGATGGTGCATGATCGGATTGCCGACAAAGACGCTGTCCAGGATGTCGTTGCGCTGGACATTGCCTTCGGCGCAAACCTTGTCGACTAAGCCCGAGATCGCCTCGCGCACGGCGACCGTCATGCCTTCGCGGCCGTCCGGGTTCATCATCACATAGGAGACGCGGCTCATCAGATCCTCGCCGAAGCGGATCTGCGGGTTCGACGTGCCCGACGAGGCGGCGACGCGGCCCGACAGCAACGACACCAGATGCATGGCGATGGTGGTCGAGCCGATGTCGCAGGCCAGCCCATAGGCTTCGTTCTTGAGGCCGGGCCAGAGTGCTATGACGCGGGCGATGTCGCTTTCGGCGTCCTTGTGGATGGCGGCGGTGGCGGTCCAATTACCCTTGCGCAAGATGCCCTGCACCTGCGGCATCAGGTAGAAGTCAAATTCGAGGTTTTTGAAGCCCCAATCCTTCATCAGCGCGATCTTGAGGCGGTCGAGATCGCCGAGCGGCTTGTGCATGTCGGGCTCTTCGATCTCGACATAGCACATGCGGATCGCTGAATCGCGGGCGATGACGCGGGTGTCGGCATCCTTGCGGATGGTCTGTGCATTGATGACCGTGTCCTGCGGCACGTCGATGACGAGGTCGCCGAGGATCTGCGCCGAGCAGGAGAGGCGGCGCCGCTCGGGCAGGCCGCGGACGCGCTCGTAGCGCTCTTCCTTGGCGCCCTTGGGCGAGATGTGGTCGTTGGACGAGACGATCTTGTGCTTGGCGAAATTGCCTTCCTGCACCTCGATCTGGCAGCGCCCACAGGTGGCGCGGCCGCCGCAGACGCTTTCGACATAGACGCCGAGCTGGCGCGCGGCGTCGAGCACCGGCGTGCCGACAGGAAACCGCCCGCGCTTGCCTGACGGCATGAACAGCACGAGCGGATCGGTAATGTTTGCAGGCGAGTTCATATTTTCATTACTCGACTAAGCCGGCACTGGAAAAGATTTCACATATGCGAGGCTTGCCAGATAGGAAGCGATGAGCGGCAGCGGATACCATCGCAGCCAAAACATGGAGAAATTGTCCAGTCTTTGCCGGTCCAATGTCCTTGCGGAAATTGCCCCGAGCAGAAGTGGAAATGCGATCAGGACAAACATTAGCAACGCAGTGGCGTAGATACACAGAACAAAATACCGGAGGTATTCATGACTCAGATAGCCGAAGGCATAGGACCCGGCCAAAAGCATAAATACGCTGCAAAAAGCCACTCGCAGAATTACCTGCCAGTTCGGCATTTCAGGCCTTGTGCGGTCTTGATCTGTCAAGAAAACCGTGTCCTGTCTCGCTCTATCCCCTGGCCATGCGGGCTTCACGGCCGCCGCGACGGCGACCGCCATTGCCATTGCCGCCGCCTTCGCCCGGAGCGTTAACCGCGGTGGGCGCTGCGACCGCCTGACCGCCTTCGGCCGGCTTGTAGTCCTTGTAGGTCCTGATCCAGTTGGTGCAGTTCTCGTCGGTGCCGTTGAGCACATTGGCGCCGCGCACGGCTTCCATTTCCTGCGGGCGCACCGGGTTCATGATCGCCGAGGTCATGCCGGCGCCGATCACCATCGGGATGAAGGCGGCGTTGATGCCGTGGCGGTGCGGCAGGCCGAACGAGATGTTGGACAGGCCGCAGGTGGTGTTGACCTTGAGCTCTTCACGCAGGCGGCGCAACAGCGCGAAGACCTGGCGGCCGGCATCGCCCAGCGCGCCGATCGGCATCACCAGTGGGTCGACGACGACGTCATGCGCCGGAATGCCGAAATCGGCGCAGCGCTGCACGATCTTTTTGGCGACGGCAAAGCGCACATCCGGATCCATCGAAATGCCGGTCTCGTCGTTGGAGATGGCGACGACTGGAACGTTGTACTTCTTGACCAGCGGCAGGATGGCTTCGAGCTTTTCCTCTTCGCCGGTCACGGAGTTGACCAGCGGGCGGCCCTTGGCGACCTTGAGCGCTGCCTCGATGGCGGCGGTCACCGACGAGTCGATCGACAGCGGCAGGTCGACCAGGCCCTGGACGATCTCCAGCGTCTGCACGAGCAGGCCGGGTTCGGTTTCGTTCGGATTAACGGAGGTGACGCCGGCATTGACGTCGAGCATGGTGGCGCCGCAGGCGGCCTGTTGCAGCGCATCCTTGATGACGGTCTCGAAATTGCCGGCGATCATCTCGGCGGCCAGCTTCTTGCGGCCGGTCGGGTTGATGCGCTCGCCGATGACGCAGAAAGGCTGGTCGAAGCCGATGATGATCTCTCGTGTCGCCGAGGCGACGATGGTCCGGGTCATGAAGTCTCTCCGCCTGATATAAAGATTTCTTTATATCGTTGTCTAGTTTCATTCAAGCAAATGGCTGGCCGTCCGCGCCGTCAGTGCGCGGTCTTCACCATATCCACCTGCGTTTCGGTAATGTCGTCGTGCAGTATGCTCTCGAGCCGGTCGGCGACCATCTGATCGTCGTGGCGGATCTCGCGTTTCCAGGGCTGGCGGCCTTTCAGCACGCCCGATTCATCGACGATCTCGGCGACATATTCCTCCTGGCGGTACGCCATCACATGGATGCCGGAGACGCCAGGAATTTCCTTCACCTCGTTGATGATGTCGGTGCAGAGCTGCTTGCCTTCCTTCTTCTGGTCCTGGGCGCCTTCCAGCCGCTTGATGATGGCATCGGGAATATGGATCCCGGGCACGTTGGAGCGGATCCATTTGGCCGTCTTGGCCGAAGCCAGCGGGCCGACGCCGCACAGGATGAAAACTTTTTCCGTATGCCCTAGGTCCCGCGCCCTCTGCATGAAGGTTCTGAACATCGGCACGTCGAAGCAATACTGCGTCTGCACGAACTGCGCGCCGGCGGCGATCTTTTTGCCGAGATGGATCGGGCGGAAATCGAAGGGTGGCGCGAAGGGGTTGACGGCGGCGCCGAGGAAAATTTGCGGCGGCGTCGTCAACTTGCGGCCGGACAGGAACTTGCCGTTGTCGCGCATAATGCGGCAGGTTTCCAGCAACGACATGGAATCGAGGTCGAAGACAGGCTTGGCGCCGGGCTGGTCGCCGGCCTGGACGCCGTCGCCGGTGAGGCACAGCATGTTGGCGACCCCCATTGCGGCACCGCCCAGCACGTCGCCCTGGATGGCGATGCGGTTCCTGTCGCGGCAGGCGATCTGCATGATCGGGGCATAGCCCATGCGGGTCAAAAGCGCGCAGATGCCGACCGACGACATGTGGCAGTTGGCGCCGGAGGCATCGACGGCATTGATGGCGTCGACCCAGCCGTCGAAGATTTTCGCCCTGTTGTAGACGTCTTCGGGATCGGCGCTGTCGGGCGGGTTGAGCTCGGTGGTGACGGCGAATTCGCCGCGTCGCAGCACGCGCTCCAGTCGGCCACGCGAGGAGTGGCCGGGCTGGGGATCTAGCGGCAGATGGATGCCGGCCGGGTTTTCATCGCGCTGACGGCCGATCACGCGCCCGCTCCGGTATTGGCTTTGGCAGCGGCTTCACGGGCCGCTGCCGACTGCGCCGTCACCCGCAGCCAGGCCGAGGTTTCGCGCAGCGACTGGTCGACCGGCTTCTGAACGGTCAGGATCGTGTCGCCATGCTCCATGTTCCGCGAACCTTCCCAGGCCTTGACCCAGACGCAAGGCATGTCGGGCTCGACCTCGCAATTGCCGTTGGCGCGCACGCCGCCACACGGGCCGTTGCGCAGCTGCTTGGGGCAGTTCATCGGGCACGACATGCCGGTCGAGGACAATATGCACTGACCGCACATGCGGCAGTCGAACATGAAGCCTTTTACGCGTTTTTCAACGAACTTGATCGGCGCTTCGACGCGGCCGTAGCCAAGGCCTTTCCACAGCGGATGGAGCAGCAGGAACATGTCTGCGAATCTGGAGTAGAACCATTCGAGCAATCGCGAATGGCGGATCGACCACAGCCTGATCGCAAACGAGCGCTGCACGCGCCGCTGCGGCGATACGTCGGCCGGCTTGTAGTCGGATTTCGGCGCTGCCTTCTTGACCTGCGTGGCCTGGGTCACCGCCGGGCCCCCTTTGCCGGGAGTCGTGTCAGACATTTTCTTTCCCGCCCGCCTTGACCAGAGCGACCAGCCGCTCGCGGTCGTATTTCGCGTCGATGTCGCTGAATGCCTTCTCGACCTCGGCTTCGAGGTCGTCGCCGACCGGGATCGGATCGGCCTTGCGCCATTCGGCGAGGTAATCGTCGGTGCCGCCGGCGCCGGTGCGCATGGCGCACATATCGATCGCCTCGGTGAAGCGCAGCGGCAGTTCGCGCTTGGCGTTCTGCCGGCCCTTCTTGACGATGACCTGGGCGGGGATGTCGCGCCAATAGACGACGATCAGATCGGCCATGAATTCTCTCACTCCCTGTAGAGCGCCGTGCGTCCATGAGGGAAACGACGCTCCACCACTTTGTCCAGCAGGTGCGAGCATTGCCGGATGCGCAGTGGGGCTGCTTGTTATGGGACGACGCGCGCGCATTCAAAAGCGACGCTATTGGACGTCGCAAAAAGAAAGGCGAGATTCCGAGGGAAGGCTGGCTACCAAACCCGCTTGGTCAGGCCGGTCCAGAGATAGAACCAGATCGTCGGATGGTACCATTGTTTCGACGGCAGGCCGGGGTCGATCGTGACAAGCTTGCCGTCCAAGGCACCGCGGACCGCCTCGACGCAGATGTCACGCGAGAACGCCGCCTGGCGCAACGCATAGCTCGAAATAGTGTCGCCGGGCTCCGGCTTGCCGCGCGCCTGTTACAACCCGCCGCGGTTGGCGCCGCGGGCGTCGACCAGATGCACGGTGGTGCCGAAATTCTGGAGATCGCCGCAGGCCAGCGCCCAGTAGCCGCCATTCATGCCGCGGTATTTCGGCGCGATGCCGGCGTGGTAGTTGAGCACCGGGCAGGGCATTTGCGCCAGCGTCTGCCGGGACAAGAGCCGGCAGCCGGCGAGCAGCACCACGCCCGGGCGGATGTCGGCGATCGCCTGCAGGCAATCGGCTGCGTTGGCGGAGGAGACGTGGATGATCTTTTGTCCCGGCTTCGGCTCGGTCTCAAGCTTCTGATCGGCGATGAGCCGCTCTGCGTGGCCAGCGAAGAAGCGCTTGCCGAGCCTCGTCAACACCATCGTGCCGAGTTGACCGATGGCCGAAAACCAGCCCTGGCGGCGCGCCCGGCCGAGCAGCAATTGTTTTTTGGATTCAGGGCTTTCGAGGATGACGCTGATAGGGTCGAGCTGGTCGGCGATGGCGTTGACGATGGCCCAGATGTGCGGCCCGCCTTCGGTGACGATGACGATCGCAGCACTTTTTTCAACCGCTGATGCCATGGCGCGCTTTCTTGCCGGCGCGCAACCATTTGCCGTGCGCTGCCCGGCTCAATTCTGTGCCGGGCGAGGTTAAATCTTGATGACCGCCCGGCCAGCGAGAGACCAACGGATCAGCGCTTGAACTCGATGATGTCGAGTTTCGATTCGTAGTAGGGCGCCGGGAATTCGATGCGCCATTCGTTGGCGCTGGTGCGGAAGGCATAGCCGACCTGGTCGCTTTCCGGGCCGCTGCCATAGGGTTTTGGCTTGTTGTCATTGACATAGCCGGAGCCGAGATAGATCGCGCGTTTTTCGCTATCGTCGAAGAAACGGCCCTTGGTGCGTTGCGAGCCGCTGACCTTTTCCAGCTGCCAGCCGGAGCCATCGTCCGTGACCTTGCACTTGAACCAGCCATAGATGACCAGCGGGCCGGTCAGGCCCACCTTGATGGTTCGGCATTGCCAGTTGCCGCTCAGGTCCTTGTCGGAAAAGGCCACTATCGGCTTTGCCAGCAGCGCGTAGAGTTGGCTGACCTCAGCCGGGTCTCCCGCTTTTGCCTCGGCCAGCGCCGCCTTGCGGGTCTCGCCATATTTGTCGAGGCGAACCTTGTCGGCAGGCGTGATGATCTTCTGCACCTCGCCGTCGGCGCGAGCGGGCAAGACGAGGCAGAGGAGGCCAAGGGCGGCAAGCAGGACGCGAGGGGTCATCGGGACGTTCCGTGTTCGGATGGCTGAATCAGCCTGTTTGCTTTTGGCTCACAACTTAACCATTCGCGGCGGCCTGTCATCTGTTCTCGACAGCGTCCCGGCTCAAGAACCGCTTCAGGCGTGGGCGGCGGCCTGCGCCAGTCCGGCCGTCAGGTCGCCATAGCCCGTCGAGCGGCGCTCATAGGCGAGGCCAAGCATCTTCGCGGCCTTCTCGGCGACCTTGTCGAGTTCCGGATCGTCGGTCTGGGCGATGTAGATCAGCTTCTGGTAGTTGCCGAAATAGTCCTTGATCAGCTCCGGGTGCTTGTCGAGGCCGAGCGGCTTCATGAAGAAGGCGTCGAACTGGCGGCACAGGAAATCGGTCATGTAGAACGACATCATGTCGTCGTCGGCGACCTTCGCATAGGCGTCCATGCCCTGGTAGAAGGCAAAGCAGTGCGGCCCGGCCATGCGCTCGACGCCGTGCTTCTCCAGGACCTGGTCGAGCATGCCGCCGGTACCGCAATCGGCATAGCCAACGAAGATGTTGCTATAGCCTTCCGCCTTGGCCTTTTCGATCGCCTTGTCCATCGCCGGTGCGATGCGGTCGGGGTAGAAATGGAACTCCGCCGGCAGGCAGGTCAGGTCGAGATGGTCGAGCTTGAGCTGCTCCTTGACGGCCAAAACTTCGCGCGCAATCATTCCGCAGGCGATGACCAGCAGCCTGTCGTCCTGATTCGGTTTCGTTTTTTGCATTCTGGCCATGGAACCTGGTCGAAGCGGCCTTCGTTGCTGTGGGGCGAATCTATCGAGAGAGGGATAAACCGTCCATGAAACTGTTACGCGTTGCGCCGATTGCAATCCTTGCCTGCATCCTGGCGCTTACGGCCTGTGCCAACACCGTCCGTGGTGTCGGCCGGGATATCAAATCGACTGCGAAAGCCGTCGACGACACCGTCACCAAACCCTGACGCAGCCATCCGTTCCAATAGCTGGAACAAAAAAGCCGCGCTGCAAGGCGCGGCTTTCGATTGTGGCCCAGACGCCTTGCGTAACAGATCAGGCTGAAGCGCGCACGTTATGCTTGCGCTTCATGAAGTCCTTGGCGGTCTCGACCGCCACAGCCGCGTCGCGGCAATAGGCATCGGCGCCGACGGCCTTGCCGAATTCCTCGTTTAGCGGCGCGCCGCCGACCAGGACGACATAGTCGTCGCGGATGCCCTTTTCCTTCATCGTGTCGATGACGACCTTCATGTAAGGCATGGTCGTGGTCAAAAGCGCCGACATGCCGATAATGTCGGGCTGGTGCTGCTCGATGGCGTCGAGGTATTTTTCCACCGCATTGTTGATGCCGAGATCGATGACGTCGAAGCCGGCACCTTCCATCATCATACCGACGAGGTTCTTGCCGATGTCGTGGATGTCGCCCTTGACGGTGCCGATCACCATCTTGCCCTGCTTCGGCGCGCCGGTGGCGGCCAGCAGTGGGCGCAGGATGAACATGCCGGCTTTCATCGCGTTGGCCGACAGCAGCACCTCGGGAACGAACAGGATGCCGTCGCGAAAGTCCTCGCCGACGATGCGCATGCCTTCGACCAGAGCTTCGGTCAGCACCTTGTAGGGCACCCAGCCGCGCTCGAGCAGGATGTTGGTGCCTTCCTCGATCTCTTCCTTCAGTCCGTCATAGAGATCGTCGTGCATCTGCTGCACCAACTCGTCGTCGGAAAGCTCGGAGAGGATGATCTCGTCGTCGGCCATTTTTCTCGGGCTCCTTGCCGCGCGGATGCGATCACGGCGGCTTAAAATAATCGCGTCAATACCTAACCCGGCGGGGGCAGGTATCCATAGCTGATTTGCGACTTCCCGCAAAAGGAAAGCGACCGCAAATCCATTGGAATTCTTGTCGATTTTGCGACAGGCGTTGGCGCTGGCGGGCCGTTTCGAATAGGGTGCATGGCTACGATCCGGGCGAGAAGCCGCCTACGCGGCCGCAAACGGTTTTTAGGGAAAAACGATCATGAGTGAAAACGCGTCAGTCGACCAGGAAGCGTCCAATGCGCGACGTGGACGTGCTGCCAGCGGCGGCGCGGCTGCAAGGCGGGCGGCGCGCTCGGGCGGCGGACCGGGCACCCAGCTCACCTATATCAAGCGCAAGATCAACATCTATGAGGTCCTCAACGAGGAAGGCCTGGCGATTATCGAAAACAACACCGATACGGTGCTGGAAGAGATCGGCATCATCTTTCGCGACGACGCCGAGGCGCTGCAGCTTTGGAAAGAGGCGGGCGCCGACGTCAAGGGCGAGCGCGTGCATTTTCCCAAGGGCCTCTGCCGCTCGCTGCTGAAGACCGCGCCGCCCATCTACACCCAGCATGCGCGCAACGCCGAACGTTCGGTGCAGATCGGCGGCAACGCCACGGTCTTCGCGCCGGTCTATGGTCCGCCCTTCGTGCGCGATCTCGACGGTGTCAGGCGCTACGCGACGATCGAGGATTTCCGGAATTTCGTGAAGCTCGCCTATATGGCGCCGTCGATTCACCATTCGGGCGGCACGGTTTGCGAGCCGGTCGACGTGCCGGTCAACAAACGCCATCTCGACATGATCTACAGCCACATCAAATATTCGGACAAACCGTTCATGGGTTCGGTGACGGCGCCAGAGCGGGCCGAAGACACCGTCGCCATGGCCAAGATCGTGTTCGGCGACGATTTCGTCGAAAACAACACCGTGCTGACCAGCCTGATCAACGCCAATTCGCCGATGGTGTTCGACGAAACCATGCTGGGCGCGCTGAAGGTTTATTCGCGTCACAACCAGGCTTGCATCGTCACGCCGTTCATCCTTGCCGGCGCGATGAGCCCGGTCACGGTGGCCGGCACGCTGACGCAGGTTCTGGCAGAGGTGCTGGCCGGCGCCTCTTTCACGCAGTTGATCCGTCCCGGCGCGCCGGTGCTGTTCGGCACCTTCGCCTCGTCGATCTCCATGCAGTCTGGTGCGCCGACCTTCGGCACACCGGAGCCGTCGCTGGTTTCCTACGGCGCCGCACAGCTTGCCCGCCGGCTCGGTCTGCCGTTCCGCACCGGCGGCTCGCTCTGCGCCTCCAAGGTTCCGGATGCGCAGGCCGCCTACGAGAGCGCCAACACGCTCAACTCGACCATTCTTGCCGGCACCAATTTCGTCCTGCATTCGGCCGGCTGGCTCGAAGGCGGACTGGCGTCCTGCTACGAGAAATTCATGATGGACATCGACCAGCTCGGCATGACGCAAAAGTTTTCCGAAGGCGTCGACCTGTCGGAAAACGGCCAGGCGATGGACGCCATCCGCCAGGTCGGCCCAGGCAGCCACTATCTCGGCTGCGACCACACGCAGGCGAATTTCCAGACCGCCTTCTATCGCTCCAGCATCGCCGACAACAATTCCTACGAGCAGTGGCTGGCCGAGGGGGAGAAAACAGCGCCGCAGCGCGCCAACGAACTCGCCCGCCGCTGGCTGGAGACCTACGAGGCGCCGTATCTCGATCCGGGAATCGACGACGGGCTGAAGGACTACATCGCGACGAAGAAGGCGTCGATGGCTGACGCCTTCACCTGAAAGGAGCCCGAGTCAGGCGGGGCTAAAGTCGCCAACATCATCCACAAGGAAGTCTGGCGGAGCGCTTTCTCCGACCCGGACAAGAAGGGATGATTGCGCGGCGCCGGGCTGACGAGATAGCGGCCGCGCTTTCCGCCGACGGCCTCATCCTGCGCGGCGGCTTCAATTTCGCAACAAGCGAAACGCCGCCGCATGGCCCTTCAGCCGCCCCTGCCAAATCCGTGCTATTGGTCGGGCAGGCGGGAGCGGCACCCTGGCCGCATTTCCTGCGCTGGCGCGACCGGCAACCGCAAACCAATGCTAATTCGCTCGACACTTGGTCGCGCGAAGTGATCGGCGCGGTGGCGGAAAAATTCGGCGCGCGCGGCGTTTCGCCTTCGGACAGACCTTATCTGCCGTTCCAGCAATGGGCGATGCGGGCGGAGGGGCTGAAACCGTCGCCGCTCGGCATCCTCATGCATCCTCAATACGGGCTCTGGCATGCCTATCGCGGCGCTCTGCTGTTCGAAGACGAGATCGCGGCTCCAGAAGCTCACGCATCGATTCACCTTTGCGACGCCTGTGTGGCAAAACCTTGCCTGAAATCCTGTCCGGTTGACGCCTATTCCGCGGATGGTTTCGCTCATCAGGCTTGCCTGGCGCATGTGCGGGGATCGAAGGGCGAACCATGCCGCGGCGGCGGCTGCCTCGACCGCAACGCCTGTCCGTATGGCACGGCCCATCGCTATCCGCCTGAGGTTCAGGCCTTTCACATGACGGCGTTTGCCGGCCTGTAGCCGGGTCGAAAGCCCGCACAAAGTGTTGAACGGGATTGTCAGGGGACGGCTTGCCCTGACAATGCCTGCTTATATGTATCGCACGACAATCAACGGGGCGCGCCATGGCGAAGCAGGACATTGAGATAAAAACCGAGGACGGCGTAGCGAAAGCCGGGCTGTTCCGTTCGGCGACCGCTTCCCCGTCCAGGGCCGGTGTCATTCTCTATATGGACGCCTTCGGTCCGCCACCGGCGCTCGACGCAATGGCGGAGCGGCTGGCTGGCGAGGGCTGTGCGGTGCTGGTGCCGGATCTTCTATCGCAACGCACCCTACGGGCCGTTCGAGCCCAAGACCGCTTTCGTCGTGGAGGAGACCAAGGTCGCGCTGACGGCGTTGGTCCACGGCACGACACAGCACATGACCATCCGCGACAGCAGGGCGTTCCTCGACACGCTTACCGCTGAAGGTGTCACCGGACCGGTCGGTGTCGTCGGTTACTGCATGGGCGGGGCGCGGGCCTTGAATGCGGCTGCAACCTATCCCGATCGCATCGTGGCGGCGGCAAGCTTCCATGGCGGCAATCTGGCCAGCGATGCCGCCGACAGTCCGCACCGCAAGGCTGCAATGATCAAGGCGCGGGTCTATGTCGGAACGTCTGGGGTGGACCGCAGCTTTCCGCCGGAGCAGTCGGCTCGACTGGCCGAGGCGCTGCGCGTGGCGGAAGTCGACCACGTCATCGAAAACTATGCCGGCATGGCGCATGGCTGGTGCGTGTCGGACCACAGCGTCTTCAACGCGGCCGGCGCCGAGCGCCACTGGAAGCGACTGACGACGCTGTTCGCCGAGACGCTGATCTAACGAGGCGTTGCCTGAAGTCGCAACGAACGGGTAGAGACTGCACGATTGGCGCGGCCTGTTAAAACAGCGCCAGTCGAGCGGGAACGAACAGCCTGATGCAATCCTATGATGTCGTGGTGATCGGCGCCGGTGCGGCCGGAATGATGTGCGCCATCGAGGCGGGCAAGCGCGGCCGCTCGGTCCTGGTGCTCGATCACGCGACAAAGCCCGGCGAGAAGATCCGCATCTCCGGCGGCGGCCGCTGCAATTTCACCAACATCCATGCGAGCCCGAAGAATTTCATCTCGGGCAATCCGCATTTCTGCATTTCGGCGCTCAGCCGCTACACGCAGCGCGATTTCATCGGGCTCGTCGAACGCCACGGCGTCGCCTATCACGAGAAGACGCTGGGACAGCTGTTTTGCGATGGCTCGGCGCGGCTGATCATCGACATGCTGGTCTCCGAAATGCAGGGTGGGGGCGTGGAACTTGCGCTGTCGACCGAGGTGAGGAACGTCAGCAAGGCCGCGGACGGTTTTGTGCTGACGCTCTCCACTGGCAGCGTCGCCTGCAATTCTCTGGTCGTGGCTTGCGGGGGCAAGTCGATCCCCAAAATGGGCGCGTCCGGTTTCGGCTACGAGCTTGCTGCGCAATTCGGCCTTGCGGTGGTGGAAACACGGCCGGCGCTGGTGCCGCTTACCTTCGACGCAAGAACGCTGGAGCGGCTGGCGCCTTTGGCCGGCAATGCCGTCGATGCCGAAGTCGCCTGCGGCAAGACGCGGTTTTCAGAAGCGATGCTGTTTACGCATCGCGGCTTGAGCGGGCCTTCCATCCTGCAAATATCGTCCTATTGGCGCGAGGGCGACGAGATCCGCATCGCCATGCTGCCGGGGAGGAATGTGGCGGAACTGCTTCGCGCCGCCCGGCGCGTCAACGGCAGGCAAGCGGTGCAGACGGTGCTTGCAAACCATTTGCCGAAGCGCCTTGCGCAAGCAGTCGCCGAGCGCAGTGGGATCGATGGCAATCTCGCTGATTTGACAGACCTGCAAATGAAAACCGTCGAAGCCGCCGTCAACGACTGGCGCATCAAGCCGGCCGGCTCCGAGGGTTACCGCACGGCGGAAGTGACGCTTGGCGGTGTCGATACCAACGGGCTCGATCAGAAGACGATGCAGGCGAAATCCGTGCCGGGGCTGTTTTTCATCGGCGAAGTCGTCGATGTCACGGGCTGGCTGGGCGGCTATAATTTTCAGTGGGCTTGGTCGTCCGGCTGGGCCTCGGGCCAGGTGTGCTGATATTCAGGTGAGGCCGGCCTGCAAACGACGGCTTCTGTGCTTCCGGTGCTCGCGTACCAAAAGTACGCTTCGCTCCGGTTCTCGAAATCCATCGTTTTCGGCTCGGCCTGACCTGAATCTCAGCGCACCTGTTGCGCGTGCATCCGTCGCCTCGGAAAAAAATCTTTCCATAACCCCAAGGATTGGCCATTAGCCTTCGTCCAACAGGCAAATGATGGCGATGATGCTGGATGAAAGCGAAGCCTCCGACGCCGAATTGATCGGGCGGGCGAAGGGCGGAGACAGGGGTGCCTTCGGCAAATTGCTGGAGCGGCACTACGACTTCGTCTATCGCGCCGCCTATCGCTGGTGCGGAAAGAAGGCCGATGCCGAAGACATCGCCCAGGAGGTCTGTGTCCGTCTCGGCAAGGCGATCCGCGACTATCGCGGCGGCGGCGCGTTTACGACATGGCTCTATTCCGTGACGCTGAACGCGGCGCGCGACATGATGCGCAAGACGACGCGCGAAAACGTCAAGACCGAGGCTTTCGGCGCCTACAGCATGATTTCGGGAGAGGCATCCGCCGAGCCTGAAGATCCCACTGAGGCGCTCTGGGCAGCGGTGCGGCAATTGCCGGACAAGCAGCGCGATGCAGTACTTCTGGTCTATGGCGAAGGTTTGAGCCACGCGGCCGCCGCCGAGGCGATGGCAATCTCGGAGACGACGGTTTCCTGGCACATCCATGAAGCGAAGAAACGGCTGAAGACGTTGATGCGTTCAGCCGGGGAAGTGTGACCATGGTCGACGACAACGAACTCAACAGGCTGCGCGACGCAGCAGTACCGGCGCCGGGCGAAAGCGCGAAGGCACGCGCCTTCGAAGCCGCCATGAGCGCCTATGATCAGGAAAATATTTCTGCCGTCACCCAAGGATCGGTCGGCGGGCTTCGTCTCACAGAGCGAGCACAAAAGCTCTGGAGCGAGATCATGCAAAAGAAACTCATCGCCACGCCGGCCATTGCCGGGCTCGTCGCCCTGCCGATCGCCGGATACGCCACCTTCCATATGCTGAGGGAACAGCCGTTGCCGTTCGGCGGCGACGAGAAGATCACCGAGACGCTGGCCGACAAACCGGCAACCGATGGGCCGGCGATCAACGCGCCGGTAAAAGAAAAGCAGGCGCCTGAAGGCGACAAGAAGGCCGACGCCGATGTGCGAAGCCGCGACACCACTACGCCGCTTACGCCACCCGCGCCGCCGAAGCCCGAATCGACCGTTGCTGTCGCCCCGGCGCAGCAGGATGCGCTGGGACGCGGCGTGTTGGCCGAGCCTGCGCCAGTTGAGAGCCGCGAGTTTTCGCTTGACGGCAGTGCTGCTCCGGCCGGCGGCGCGCGGGTCAACCGCATGGCCGGCGCGACCGAATCCAAGTACCTGGCACAGCCTTCGACGATGCCGGCCGACCAGATTGCGCCGCAGGAGCCAAACCGAGACCGCGTCGAGGATTTCAAGACCAATCCGGTGCATGCAGCCCTTCAGGATCCGGTCTCGACCTTCTCGATCGACGTCGACACGGCTTCCTATTCCTTCGTCCGCGGCTCGCTGAAGCAGGGCTACCTGCCGCAGGCCGATACGGTCCGCGTCGAGGAGATGGTCAATTACTTCCCCTATGACTGGAAGGGTCCGGACTCGGCTTCGACGCCGTTCAACTCGACCGTCAGCGTCATGCCGACGCCGTGGAACGGGCACACCAAGCTGATGCACGTCGCCATCAAGGGCTTCGACATCAAGCCGGTCGAGCAGCCCAAGGCCAATCTGGTGTTCCTGATCGACGTCTCGGGTTCGATGGACGAGCCTGACAAGCTGCCACTGCTCAAGTCGGCTTTCCGGCTGCTGGTCAGCAAGCTCAAGGCGGACGACACCATCTCGATCGTCACCTATGCCGGTGACGCCGGCACCGTGCTGATGCCGACCAAGGTCACCGAGAAGGACAAGATCCTCAACGCCATCGACAATCTGTCGCCCGGCGGCTCGACGGCCGGCGAGGCGGGCATCAAGGAAGCCTACAGGCTTGCCCAGCAGTCCTTCGTCAAGGACGGCATCAACCGTGTGATGCTGGCCACGGACGGCGACTTCAATGTCGGCCAGACCGATGACGACGATCTGAAGCGGCTGATCGAGCAGGAGCGCAGGACCGGCGTGTTCCTGTCGGTATTCGGCTTCGGCCGCGGCAATCTGAACGACCAGATGATGCAGACCATCGCCCAGAACGGCAACGGCACCGCCGCCTATGTCGACACGCTGGCCGAGGCCGAGAAGGTTCTGGTCGAGGATGCCTCATCGACGCTGTTCACCATCGCCAAGGACGTCAAGATCCAGGTCGAGTTCAATCCGGACAAGGTCTCGGAGTACCGGCTGATCGGCTATGAAACCCGCGCCTTGAACCGCGAGGACTTCAACAATGACCGCGTCGATGCCGGCGATATCGGCTCCGGTCATTCGGTGACGGCCATCTACGAGATCACGCCGAAGGGCAGTGGCGGCGAGCAGATGGATCCGCTGCGCTACGGCCAGGCCGCGGTCGACAATGGCGGCGTCGCCAACGCCGACGAATATGCCTTCGTGAAAATCCGCTACAAGCTGCCGAACGAAGACGTCTCGAAGCTGATCACCACGCCGGTGACGTCGGCCAACGAGGTCGCGTCCTTCGACCAGGCCAGCACCGACCAGCGTTTCTCCGTCGCTGTCGCCGCCTTCGGCCAGAAGCTGCGCGACGAGGATGCGACCGCGAAGTTCGGCTACGACAAGATCATGGAGATTGCCACCGCCGCCCGAGGAGCCGACCCGTTTGGGTACAGGTCCGAGTTCCTTTCGCTTGTGCGCCTTGCCTCGGCGCTCGGCGGTAACCGGTAGTGGCAATACAGCCGGTTCCTTTCAGACGGGGGTCGTTCTGATACGGGGAACCGGCTACGGGCGGGTGAGGCAGGCCGGCGGGGGAAACCCTGCCGGCCTTTTTTTCGGATCGATTGATCCGAAGCGCACAGATGATCCGCCTGATCGTTAAATTGCGCAGCTTTTCCGGAACGTCATCGCAATGCCCTGCTATTATTGCATGGGGTCGGGACTGGGCTTGGGGAGCCGGGAATTGCAGATCATGAACATTGGAAACACGACGCCGGCGGTGAGACACACGCAGGCGTCGGGAACGCTGTCGCCAGAATCCAGGCGCATCATGGATGACGTCGACGCAGCCCGGAATACCGCAAAGTCGGCGCTGACCAATGACCGCTTTCGCGTCATGCTGGAGCAGATCGGCAATCCGCAGTCGTCGGGTGACCTGGTGACGATGAATGAAAGCGCCGACAGCACCGCCCTGGATTTCAAGACGGCGCTATCGCGTTACGCTGAAAACAGCGAATAAGTTCGATATCAGGCCCGGGTGCGGCGGCGTTCGCGGCGGGCTTCGCTGGTCTCGGCGGTGTTTTCCGTCGCCACCTTGTTGCGCATCGGACCGATGCGCTCGACGATCGCCGCGACGGTCGGGCGTTCGGATTTGGTGTGCGCGTCGAGCGCCTTGCGCATGGCGGCAAGGTGCTGGAACGACGTGCCGCAGCAGCCACCGATGATCTTCGCGCCGCCATCCACCGCCAGCCGGACATAGTCGGCCATCAGCTCCGGCGTGCCGGAATAATGGATCTCGGTGCCACGAAATTCGGGAATGCCGCAATTGCCCTTGACGATCACCGTCGCTTCCGGCTTCGCCTCGGTCATGTCGAGCAGCGAGGCCAGGATGTCGGAGGCGCCGACACCGCAATTGGCGCCGACACCGAGCGGTGTCTCTGAAAGTCCGTCGACGACGCCGTGGATATCCCTGGGCAGCAGGCCCATCATGGTGCGGCCGGCAGTGTCGAACGAACCGGTATAGGTGTAGGGCAGGCCGACGCGGATGGCGGCCTCCGCCGCGGCGCGGATTTCGTCCGGCGCAGACATGGTCTCGATCCAGGCGACTTCGGCGCCGCCTTCCTTGAGACCCTCGATCTGCTCGGCAAAAGCCTCGACTGCTTCGTCATAGGTCATGGCGCCGAGCGGCACCAGCAACTCGCCGGTCGGACCGACCGAGCCGGCGACGATGACTTTCCTGTCGGCCTTGTCGGCGACCGCCCGGGCAATCTCGGCGGCGCGCTTGTTCAGCGCATGCACGCGGTCCTGCGCATGATGCAGCTTCAGCCGGTGGCGGGTGCCGCCGAACGAGTTGGTGAGGATGATATCGGCGCCGGCGTCGACGAAATTCTGGTGCAGGCTGGTGATGGTGTCGGGCGCTGTCTCGTTCAGCAACTCGGGCGCTTCGCCGGCCTCCAGACCCATGGCGAACAGATTGGTGCCGGTGGCGCCATCGGCGAGCAGCACGCCCTTTTCGGCCAGCAGAGCATCGATGGGATTGTTCGCGGTCATCGGATCGACTTTCAGATATTTGAATGGAATAAGGATATAAAGAAGTCTTTATGTCCAGTCAATGTGTTTGCGACCGGCGATGCCGCGCGGCGCACCTTTCCGGGGCGTTGGGGATCAGGCAGAACCCGATGGAAATGACGCGCCGGCCAGATTGCGCGCGTAGGCGGCGGCCTCATGCGGGTTGATGTCGGCGGCCCGGATCAGATTGTCGAAATGCTGGGTCAGCGCTTGGACCGGCTGGGTGGCGTTCAGCACGACATACATGTCGCCGACATAGATGGCGGCGCGATAAGGGCCGAAGATGGTCAGCGGGATGGAATAGCGCATGCGGCCGTCATAGAGGAACAGGCGGAAGGTGGGGTAGAGATCGTCAAGCAGCGTCGCCATATGGGCAAGCTGCTGCCGGCGGTCAGCCTCGGGAAAGCGGTCCCAGACGCCCAGGCCGCGGGCAAAGATCTCAAGCGTATGGCGCGGCATGCAGACCTCCATGTCGGTCTCAGGGCGCCGGTTGTACTCGATGCGGTACTGCGTCTCGCTGGCCTGCGCCAGACGGCTGCGGTTGGTGATGTTGGCTTCGTAGTCGACCAGCTGGCGTGTGCGCAGGAGATCGGGAATGCCGGCCGGCACATAGCGGATCTTGGTGCCTGCGGCCTCGGCGAACCATTTGGCGAGCAGCGTGCGGTCGAAGCCGTCGGGCGCCTCTTCGATCTCCAGGCTTTCGCGGATTTCGCCGGTGACGCCTTCATCCTGGGAGAGGCCGAGCAGCCAGTCCAGCGAGATCTTGAATTCGGCGGCGATGTTGAGCAGCGTTTCGGCACGTGGCAGGCGCGTCGAGGCGCCGGACATCAGTTGCGACAGCGCCGACCGGTCGATGCCGACTGCTGACGCGAAAGCTGACTGGTTGAGATCGGACCGTGTCAGGAGCAGCTTGAGGCGCTCCCGGAAGATTGCCGAAAGGTCCCGTTTGTCCACTGTTCGTTCTCCGCACTCTCTTAGGAAAAATTTGCGCCCGAGCCGTCGAATCAGCACTTCCAGCGTAAATGAATCCGTAGGGTTGTTTACAATGCATAACATCTGCGGTCAAAAATGCGCAATCGCAACATTTTGTACACTTTGTCTCGTTGAGCGGAATCGCTTCTCCTGACACTATGCTGTCAGGAACAATTCCGGCGACTGAGGGACAGTGGTCGATAGCATGACAGGCAAGCGCATCAAGCGACGCGACGCAGCGGCCATCGAGTGGCCGACCGTGGTCCTCGCTTTCTTCTGTTACGGAATGTGGCTCGCTGCCGGGCTCCTGCTCTGGCCCTCTTATCCGACCCCGGCACTTCTTCTCCTCGGCTTCATCCTGGCCTTGCAGTCGTCGATCATGCACGAAGTGCTGCATGGCCATCCGACGCGCAGCGCGCTCATCAACGAAGCCTTCGTCTTCCTGCCGATCGGCCTGGTCTGGCCGTTCCGTCGCTTCAAGACGCTCCATTTGCGCCACCACGCCGACGAGCGCCTGACCGATCCGCTCGACGATCCCGAGAGCTATTACCAGGCGTTGTGGATGCATGACGATCTGCCGCCGACGATGAAATTCCTGCTCAAGATCAACAACACCATGGCCGGCCGTTTCTTTCTCGGCCCCTGGCTGTCCTGCATCGGTTTCTTCGTCGACGACGCCAGGCATGTGATTGCCGGCGACAAGGTGATCGGCAAGGCATGGCTGCTGCATGCGATCGGCCTCGCCATCGTGGTGCCGATCGTGCAGTTCGGCTTCGGCATTCCGGTATGGCTCTACATTCTGGTGCCGGTCTGGCTCGGCCAGTCGCTGATCGCGGTCCGGACTTTCGCCGAACATCAGTGGTCCGAGCACCCTGAAGGACGCACGGTGATCATCGAGCGCTCGCCGCTGTCGTTCCTGTTCCTCAACAACAATCTGCACTTCGTTCACCACAAGACCCCGACCGTTGCCTGGTACAGGCTGCCAAAACTGTTTGCCGACCGCCGCGACGAGTGGCTGCGGATGAACAATGGCTACGCCTATCCGAACTATTTCGCACTGATCAAAGCCTACGCCTTCAAGGCCAAGGAGCCGATCGTGCACCCGGTGCTGCGCCGCCAGCCCGAGCCGGGCAGGGCGTTCAAGCCGCGCATCAGGGCGCGCAGCATCAGCGGGCTTGGCAGCGCGCCGGTTCCGGCCGAGCCGCCGAAGGAATAATCCCCGGACTTCCCGAACCCGTGTCGGCCAATTCTGATTGGACGCCGCGTTTTTGCGATCCTTTCCCGAGCCATGATGATTGAGTGTCGGCATGAGTGATTTGGTTGCGGCATTGCCGATGTATGACTGGCCCGAAGTGCGCGGCGAGGTCGACGCGCAATGGGCAGCGTTGCGCGATGCTTTTCGGCACAAGGGCGTCGATGGGCCGCAGACAATCGTGCGCCGCAATGGCGACCTGCCGCCGGTGCCGGGCGGTATCCACGACGCCGAGGGCAGACTGATCGCGCCCGATCCGGCGATACTGCCGCCGGACGAACTCGACCATCACCAGCTTTGGCTGCATCCGGCGCTGCTGTTCGCGCAGACCTGCTGGGGGCCGATGGAACTCGGCCTGAGCAAGCATGTGCAGGTGGTCGGCCAGCCGAGCTACGACGCTTACGAGGGCGGCGAAGGCGAACTCTATTCGAGCGCGCTGGTGATGCGGACGGGCGAGGGACCGGAGGTTCGCTCGCCCGCGGATGGCAAAGCCTTGCTGCCGCTCGATCTGATGCGTGGCAAGTGTTTTACCTACAACAGCCTCGATTCGATGTCGGGCATCATCGCGCTGACGCGCGACCTGCAGGCCGCCGGCGAGAGCATGGATATGTTTCCCTCGCGCAGCGAGAGCGGTGGCCATCGCGGCTCGATCGTCGCGGTCGCCGAGGGCAAGGCGGATATAGCTGCCATCGACTGTGAGAGCTGGGCGCTGGCGCAGCGTTTCGAGCCTGCGGCAAACGCCGTGAAGGTCGTCGGCTGGACGGCAAGGCGCAAAGGCCTGCCCTACATCACCGCCAGGACGACGCCGGAAAAGACGCTCAAGGCTCTGCGCGAGGCGCTTGCCGGATCAGCCGAGCAGCCTCGCATCCAGCTTGTAGGTTGAAAGCTGCTCGTTACCGGTCGCGGTGATCAGGATCTGTTCCTCGATCTTGACGCCCTCATGGCCGCCGAGACGGCCGATATAGCTTTCCACGCACAGCACCATTCCCGGCTCCAGCGCGCCGTCGGGCGTGTCCGGCGTCCAGTCGCTTGCATGCGGCAGGGTCGGGTACTCGTCGGCGAGGCCGACGCCGTGATAGAGCACGCCGTAGCGCGCCGGGAAGCAATCTCCCGGCGCCACCACCGAGCGTTCGACCAGGTCGCGGAAGGATATGCCGGGCTGCATCAATTGCGTGTTGTGGGCGATCTGGTCGGCGGCGATGTGGAAGAGGTCCCGTTGCTCGTTCGATGGTCTCGCATCGCCGCAAAGCCAGGTGCGGGAGAGATCGGCGCAGAAGCCGTAGGGGCCGATCAGGTCGGTGTCGAAGGCGACGAGGTCGCCTGCTTCGATCACCCGCGATGAGCATTCCTGGAACCACGGATTGGTGCGCGGTCCCGAGGCAAGCAGCCGGGTTTCGATCCATTCGCCGCCGCGCGCAATGTTGCCGCGGTGGAGTTCGGCCCACAATTCGTTTTCGGAAATGCCCGGCGTCAGCGCCTTCTCCATTTCACCCATCGCCGCTTCGCAAGCGACGATTGCGCGGCGCATGGCGAGGATCTCGTCCGGCGATTTGATCAGCCGCGCATTTTCCATCACCGCTTCGCCATTGCCGATCGAAATGCCGAGGCGGGCGAGTTCCTCGACGCCTTCCGGGTTGATGTGGTCGACCGCAATGCGGCTGTTGCCGCCGCCATGCTCCTTGACCAGATCGGCGATGCCGGCCGCCCAGCGGCGGACTTTGTGCTCGGTCAGCTCGCCGCCATAGAGATACATCCACGACACTGCCGGCCGCACCTCGTCGACGACGCCGGAATGATCGGACAGATGCTCGCAGGAGAAATAGTCGAACAGCACCACGGGTCCCTCAGTGGCGACGAAGCAGTGGCGGGTCGGATTGTGCGCGACCCACAGCTGCATGTTGGTCGAATCGGTGGCGTAGCGGATGTTGACGGGGTCGTAGAGCAGCGCGCCGGCGTAGTTTCGGCGCCTCAGTTCGGCGCGGAGGCGCTCGAGCCGGTATTTGCGCATCGCGGCAAGATCGGGCGCGGCGATGCCTGCCGCTTGCCATTCGGCTTCAGCCAGCGCGCCATAGCCCAGCACATGCTGGTTCAGCGACGCCGCCTTCTGGCGCGATGTTTCGCGCAAGGCTTCGACGGAGCCGGGCTCGAACGGCATGATCTTGCGGTGACGGCCGAACCCTTGTTTCTCCACCCGACGCCTCCCTGCCGACTTACTGTGGCGCTGCGCCCGCGGCCGCTTTCTTCAGCCGCGTGACCGTCAGCGTGCGGGTGGGCGGCTCGCTGTCGAACAGCATCGGAACGACCAACTGCTGCGGCGAGCCGTCAGCGACATAGCCGGCCTCGCTCAAGGCCCGCAGGATGCCCTCGGGAGGTTCCTTGTCATTGGCCATCACGAGCACCGCCGGCTCGATCAGCAAATGGCCGAAGTCCGGCATCTCGTCGTCGAGCACGACCAGATCGGGATCGACAAGACGCAGATTTCCCACCCAGTGCCAGCTCGATATCGCCGTGCGAACCGGACCGTTTGCCGTCAGCTGGCCATAGAGCGACTGGTAGTCGACACGCACGATGCTGCCGCGGCTGTCGCCGCCATTGAGGTGCGTGTACCAGGTCACCGGCAGCACGAGGATGGCAAGCGTTGCGCCGACAAAGACGACGACGTCCTGCACCTTCCTTCCCTTGTCGCCTCTGGCATCCATCCGCAAGGCCAGCGCGACCGGCAGCAACACAAGGATGGGAAGCATCCAGCGATCGCGAAATTGCGTCGTCCCGCTAGCCAGGACGAGCACGATGGTCATCGCCAGGGCAAAAGCGATGGTGCGCCACACCAGTTTCTCGGTCCATGGCGCCGGTTGCAGAGCCGGCGCCGGCTTTTTCCATGCGATGAGCAAAGCCGCGACGAATATGCCGGCCGGTAACACCGCGAAATACAGGATAGCCTTGCCCAGTCCGCGCATTCCGTAGAATGCGGTTTGTATGGCGCTTTCTCCTCTGCCCATGCCGAAGCCGCCGCTGTGCGACAGCAACTGGTCGGTGTAGGTCAGGTTCCAGTAGAGCGTCGGCAGGCAAAGCAGCACCGCCACGACAAGGCTGATCGAAAACCGGCGGTTGAGGATGACGCCGCGCCTTTCGCGCAGCGACAGGGTGGACAGGATCAGCGCGGCGAGAAAGATGGCGTTGTTGTATTTCGACAGGATGGCGGCGGCCATCGCCACGCCAAACAGCACATAGCTGGCCAGCGAACGCCGCTGCACCAGTTCGACGAGCGCAAGAAACAGCACCACTGAAAAACAGAAAGCGGCGATCGAGTGGGTGAGGGCGTGCTGCATCTCCCACACCATCTGCGGAAACAACAGCAGGCCGAACAATGCGGCGGCGCCAGCGCGGCTGGAATAGCCCAGGCGGCGGACAGCGATGAAAACCGACGCCAGCGCCGCTCCGATCAGCAGGTACTTCACGATCTTGAGCGCGAGGATGTTCGTTCCGACCACGGCGGCGGCGAGGCGGGCAAGCCAGGTGTAGAGCGGCGGCTGCGAGCCGCCATAGCCAGCCCAGAGGTAGTGCATGTACATCAGCTGTTCGGAATCGTCGACGCCGACACCGGTTCCCACGACATGGGACAGCAGCGCCATCACCACGATCTGGACGACGCAATAGACCGCGACGCAGACCAGTGCGGCGTTGAAGGGACCGACCTTGCCTTCGCAGAGCCAGTCCGTCCATTTCTCTAGATACTGCAAGGGATCGTCTTCTCATTGAGGGAAAATGCCTGCGGCCAACTGCCGAAGGCCCCTTACACGATCTCACGCTCCCTGTCGCCTTTTCAGGTCCGCATCTTCTCGCCGCTGGGGTCGAAGGGCGCCTCGACATTGATGCGCGCCGGACGCCGGTGGCCGAGGATCTCGATCTCGAACAGTCCGGCACTTTCGTCCTCGGCGAGTGCCGCCGGCACATAGCCCTGCGCCATCGACTTCTGCACATAGTGCGCATAACCGCCCGAGGTGACCCAGCCGACCACGCGCCAGTCGCGGTCGACGATGCCGCGCACGGCGGAAGCTCCTTCGGCAGCCTTTGAGCCACGCACGTCCTTGCCTGCCGTATCGAAGCGTGGCGCGCCATAGCCATGCGGCTTTTCCACCGTGCCATAGTCCTTGCCGACCTTGGCCCAGATCGGCTCGTCGCCCATGACATCGGCGTCGGCCGCATCGACGATGAAGGAGACACGGCGCAGTTTCGGCCCTTCCGCCTGTTCCTTGGCGGCGGCTTCGCGGCCGATGAAGTCGTTCTTCTCCAGCTTGATGAAACGGTCCATCGCGCCTTCGAACGGGCCGTAGATCGGGCGCAACTCGCGGTACCAGGTCGGGAAGTTCTTCTCCAGGCGCATGGAGAGCAAAGCGCGCATGCCGAAATCGACGAGGCCGAACTCCTCGCCGGCGTCCTTGATCGCCTTGTAGACCAGACGCTCATAGGCCGGCGCCATCCAGATTTCATAGCCGAGATCGCCGGTATAGGTGATGCGGTTGACCATGCAGGGCGCGCCGCCGACCGCCATTTCGCGGAAATCCATGAAGCGAAACGCCTTGGTCGAGATGTCGACATCGACCAGCTTCTGCAAGAGGTCGCGCGATTTCGGACCGGCGATCGACAGGCCGACGAGCGTCTGATCGAAGCGGTGGATGCGCACCGAACCATCCTTCGGCAGGTGCTTTTCGAACCAGCGCATGTGGTATTTCTGCGCGGCGGAAGAGCCCCAGATCATAAATCTGTCTTCGCCTGCCTTGGCGATGGTGAAGTCGCCGATCAGCTTGCCGAACTCGTTGATCATCGGCGTCAGCACGATGCGGCCGATCTTCGGCATGCGGTTGGTCATCAGCCGGTTGAGGAAATCCTCAGCCGCAGGTCCCGACACTTCGTATTTGGCGAAGTTGGCGATTTCGGTGACGCCGACGCGTTCGCGCGTGGCGCGCACTTCCTCGCCGATAGGACCGAAATCGTTTGAGCGGTGGAAGGAGACGACGTCCTTCGGCTCCTTGCCCTTCGGCGCGAACCACAGCGGGGTCTCCAGGCCCCAGCTATCGCCCATTACGGCGTTGTTGGCGAGCATCGTGTCATAGAGCGGGGTGGTTTGTGCAGGGCGCGCAGCCGGCAGCTCTTCATTGGGGAAGCGGATGGAGAAGCGGCGCGAATAGTTTTCGCGCACCTTTGCGTTGGTGTAGCGCAGGCCGGCCCACTCGCCGAAGCGGGCGACATCCATGCCCCAGACGTCGAAGCCGGGATCGCCATGCACCATCCAGTTGGACAGCGCGAGGCCGACGCCGCCGCCCTGGCTGAAGCCGGCCATGACGGCGCAGGCGCACCAGAAATTGGTCAGGCCCTGCACCGGCCCGACCAGCGGATTTCCGTCGAGCGCGAAGGTGAAGGGGCCGTTGATGATCTGCTTGATGCCGGCTTTCTCGATGCCGGGGAAATGCTTGAAGCCGATCTCCAGCGACGGCGCGATGCGGTCGAGGTCGGGCGGCAGCAGTTCATGGCCGAAATCCCACGGCGTATTGACCGGCGACCAGGGTTTGCAGGCTTTTTCATAGGTGCCGAGCAGGATGCCGTTGCGCTCTTGGCGGGTGTAGATCTCGCCCTTGAAGTCGAGCACGCCGATCATCTCGCGGCCGGTCGATTTGTTGAATTCCTCGACCTCGGGCATCGGCTCGGTGAGCAGGTACATGTGCTCCATGGCCAGCACCGGCAGTTCGACGCCGACCATGCGGCCGATCTCGCGCGCCCACAGGCCGCCGCAGTTGACGACATGCTCGGCGTGGACGGTGCCCTGTTCGGTGACGACGTTCCAGGTGCCGTCAACTTCCTGCGTCAAGTCGACGACGCGGTTGCGCAGCACGATCTCGGCGCCCAGCTTCTTGGCCGCCTTGGAGTAGGCGATCGTCGTGCCGGAGGGATCGAGATGGCCTTCGACCGGATCCCACATGGCGCCGACGAAATTGGTCTCGTCCATCAGCGGGAACATCGCCTTGGCTTCGGAGGGCGTGATCAGCTCGGTGTCCATGCCGAGATAGCGGCCCTTGGCGTGGGCCAGGCGCAGAAAATCCATGCGCTCGGGCGTATCGGCCATCATCACGCCGCCGGTCAGATGCAGCGAGCAGGACTGGCCGGAGATTTCCTCGATCTCCTTGTAGAGGTGCACCGTATAGGCCTGCAGTTTGGCGACGTTGGGATCGCCGTTCAGCGTGTGGAAGCCGCCGGCTGCGTGCCAGGACGAGCCGGAGGTGAGCTCGGACCGCTCGATCAGCATGATGTCGGTCCAGCCGGCCTTGGCAAGGTGATAGAGCACCGAGCAGCCAACGACGCCGCCGCCAATGACAACCGCTTTTACATGAGATTTCATGAGAGATAGGTCCGTTTTTGCGTAAATTGAATCAGGTGTGTCGGTTGGCAGGATGCCGCCAGTTGCTTGCCGATCAAAAATCGGTCGGCGCGCCGCCTTCGGCCGTGCGCTTTTCGACGAAGTCGTTGAGCTCTTCGCGGATCGCCGGGTCCATATAGGGTTCCTCGTAGGATGCCAGCCGCTCCTTCCAGACCTTGTTGGCCTTTTCCAGCGCGGTCGGCGATCCGGCTTCGGCCCAGGTCTCGAAATTGCGCCAGTCGGAGAGGATGGGCGAGTAGAAGGCTGTCTTGTAGCGGTCCTGCGTGTGCTGGGTGCCGAAGAAATGGCCGCCGGGGCCGACCGACTGGATGGCATCGAAGCCGAGCGCTTCGTCGGACAGGTCGAGCGGGGTGAGGAACTCGGCCACCATCTGCAACAGGTCGATGTCCAGGATGGTCTTCTCGTAGGAACAGCGCAGGCCGCCTTCGAGCCAGCCGGCGCCGTGCATCATCAGATTGCCGCCGCCCTGGATGGCGCCCCACAGCGAGAACACGCTTTCATAGGCTGCCTGCGCGTCGACGGTGTTGGCGGCGCAGGTATTGGAGGTGCGGTAGGGGATCTTGTAACGGCGGGCAAGCTGGCCGCCGACAAGCTGCGCCTTCATATATTCAGGCGTGCCGAAGGCCGGCGAGCCTGACTTCATGTCGACATTCGAGGTGAAGCCGCCATAGCCAACCGGCGCGCCCTTTCTCACCATCTGGGCAAAGGCGATGCCGGACAGCGCCTCGGCATTTTGCTGCACCAGCGCACCGGCGATGGTCACCGGCGCCATCGCGCCGGACAGGGTGAAGGGCGTGATGACGACGACCTGACCCTTGCTCGACATCTGGATGATGCCTTCCATCATCGGCACATCCAGTTTCAGCGGCGAATTGGTGTTGATGATGGTGAAGACGGACGGCTCTTCGAGCATCTGCTCATGGCTGATGCCGCGGGCGATCCTGGCGATCTCGATGCCGTCGACATTGCGCTCCTTGCCGAGCGAATAGATGTGGAACACCTTGTCGGTCAGCGTGGCGAGGTCGCGGATGCATTCGAGGTGGCGCACCGACGGGTGGATGTCGGTCGGCTCGACCGGGTAGCCGCCGGTGCAGTTCAGGATGTTGTGCATCTGCGCCAGGCGCAGGAAGTTGCGGTAGTCCTGCTGGTTGCCCGGACGGCGGCCGCGATCGAGGTCGGAGCAGTTCGGTGCCGACGCCATCATCGACAGGATCACATTGTTGCCGCCGAAGCGCACATTGTGTGCCGGGTTGCGGGCATGGAGCGTGAATTCCGACGGGCAGTTGGAGATGAGATCGAGGATCATGTCGCTGTCGAAGCGCACGCGCTCGCTGCCCTCGCGGACATCAGCGCCATTTTCCTTCATGATGCGGCGCGCTTCGTCATGCAGTACGTCGACGCCTATTTCCCTCAAGACGCGCAGCGAGGCGAGGTGGATCGATTCCAGCTCGTCGTCAGAGACCAGCTTGGTCGGCGTTAGCGGATTTCTCAGTTGCCGAAAAGCCGGCTGTTCGAAGGCGGCCGAGCCGCCGGCGCGCTTGCCCGCACGGCCACCGCGACGGGCACGGTCGGTTGCCAAAGTCGGTTCGGCTGGATGCAGGGCGGCGGTCATGATGGTCCTCGTACGATGCTGGTAGCGGGCGGCATAATGGACCGGCGGCTGTCCGACCATTGCGGAGGCGGCGACCACTAGGACGAGGGAAGCGACATGCCCGAACGGCAGTCCGATAGTTGACAACCTTGCCGGGGATTGGCGGACAGGACGCGCCCACTGCGGCTCTTGGCGCAAGGGGATTTCAGGCGCGGCCCTTCCTTTCCCTAAATCGAACCGCTAGCTCAGTGGTTTGCCGCTGGATGGGCCGGCAATTCATGTGGAAGGCATCATGGCTGCGACCGGTTCGAGCGATGGCGAAGCGGGGACGCAATGGGCGGCGCTTGCCGGCGTAACTGCCGCCCTCGCGATGTTCGGTGCGGCGCAAGGGCTGAGCTCGCCGCTGTTTACGCTGCTGATGCAGAAGCAAGGCATGTCGCCGGCGCTGATCGGCTTGTCGGCAGCGATGATGCCGCTTGGCCTGATCCTTTCGGCCTCGTTCGTGCCGGCAGCCATTCGGCTGGTCGGCGCGCGCAACCTGGCTGTGGGTTGCTCATTGATTGGGGCGCTGTGCTTCCTCGGCATCGGCTACCTGCAGGACTGGGTGGGCTGGTTCGTCATCCGCTTCATCATCGGTATCGTCATCAACCCGCTCTATATACTGGGCGAAGTATGGGCGCTGTCGCTGGCGCCGCCGTCGCGCCGCGGCAGGGTGATGGGGGCATTCAACACCGTGCTGGGCGCTGGCTATGCTGCGGGGCCTTTGGTCCTGACCGCGGTAGGGATATCGGGCTGGGTTCCTTTCCTGGTCGGCATGGCCGGCTTCATCCTGTGCGCCGCGATCCTTCGTGCTGTTTCCTCAAGCCTCGCCGGCTTCGAGGATGACGGCCAATTGCCCGGCGGCTTTTTCGGTTTCGCCAGGCTGGCGCCGGCGCTGTTGTTTGCCGTGCTGGTTTCGGCGGCGGTCCAGCAGGGCACCTACGCTTTGATGCCGGTCTTCGGTGCTGCCTATGGCTTGCCCGAAAGGACGCTGGCGGCCCTGGTGATGGCACTGTCGCTGGGAAACATCTTCCTGCAGATCCCGCTCGGCCTGCTGGCCGAGCGTTTCGGCGGGCGGGCGATGATCATCTTCTGTGCGTTGGCGACAACGACCTGCGCGGTTTTGCTGCCGTTGCTGATCACGACGCCGGCGATCTGGCTCGTCCTTCTCGTCATGGGCGCTGTCGGCTACGGCGTCTACACCATGGCGCTGGTGGAGCTCGGCAGCCGCTTCAGGGGAACCGTGCTGGTCGCCGGCAACGCCGCCTTCGCATTGATGTGGGGCGCCGGCGGCATTGTCGGCCCGCCTGGCGCCGGTGCCTTGATGCAGACCATCGGTCCGCTCGGTCTGCCGGTGGTGATCGCCGGCCTCGACGCGCTGCTGGTGAGCTTCGCGCTCTATCGATCGTTCAAGCGCCAAAACTCCTGACAGGCCCAAAAGCTCCTGACAGGCCCAAACTCATGACAGGCCTTGTCTGGAGCAAACGGTTTTTACCGGGGCGGGGCTTACCCGCGTCGGACAGAAAAGCTAGTCCTGAGCCTGGTTTAGGTGCCAATGATGAACCTGGCGGAAGCTGACAACGAGAAGATGCAGTGGGCGGCGATCAGCGGCGTGATCGCGACCGTCTCGGTGTTCGCCATCGCGCAAGGCCTGTCCTATCCGCTGCTGAGCTTCATCCTGCAACGCCAAGGCGTTTCGCCGGCCATCATCGGGCTCTCGGCGGCAATGACGCCGATCGGCTTCATTGTCTCGTCGCCGCTGATCCCGGCACTGGCGCGCCGGTTCGGGGCAGGGCGCACCGCGCTTACCTGCGCGGCGCTTTCGGCTATTGTGCTTGCGCTGATCGGCTGGACCCAGAATGTCTATCTGTGGTTTCCGCTGCGCTTCTTGATCGGGGTGGTGACCAACCCGCTCTATGTCTTGAGCGAAATCTGGGTCATTGCACTGGCGCCGCCATCGCGCCGCGGTCGCGTCATGGGTGTCTATTCAACCATCATCTCGGCCGGCTTCGCTGCCGGGCCGCTCTGCCTGCTCGTTGTCGGCACCGTGGGATGGCCGCCATTCCTGGTGGGGATCGCCGCCTTCATCTTCTGCGGCGCCTGCCTGGCGCTGGTGCTGCCGCAACTGCCGAAGGTCGACGAAGCCGGGCGCAGGGTTTCGGTCATGGGCTTCATGCCACTGGCATGGCTATTGCTGTCGGCGGTGGTCGTTGCCGCCGGTTTCGAACAGGGCGTGCTGGCGCTGCTGCCGGTCTACGGCACGCACTATGGCATCGCGGAAGCGCGCATGTCGGCGCTGCTGTCGGTGATGATCGCAGGCAACATCGCCATGCAGGTGCCGCTCGGCTTGCTGGCGGAACGGCTGACGGCGCGTCTGGTGCGATTCATCTGCGTCGTGGTGACGGTGCTGGGCTGCGCCCTGTTGCCGCTGCTCATCGAGACGCCGCTGATCTGGCCTTGCGTCTTTATCTGGGGCGCGGTCTCCTATGGCATCTACACCATGTCGATCATCGAGCTCGGCGAGCGCTTTACCGGCTCGGCGCTGGTCGCCGGCAATGCCGCCTTCTCCCTGATGTGGGGCCGCGGGCCGGGGGGGCGGGGGCCCCGGCGGGGGGGGCGGGGGGGGGGGGGGGGGGGGGGGGGGGGCGGGGGGGGGGGCGAGCCGAGGAGCAAGA
>NZ_JAMYRV010000039.1:0-68713 GCF_040321555.1 Mesorhizobium sp. M0317
CGGGGTTTCGTGCTGTGGGGGGGGGGGGCCGTCTCGGCTCCAGGGCGTGGGGGGGGGGGCGACATTTCGGCCGGGCCCCCCGGGGGGGGCGCCCCGGGGGGGGGGGGGCCGGCCCGCGGCCGCCTTCGCACGTATGGTCGCAGCCCTTGGTGGTCCCGCCGATTTCGTCGAGGAGCCGGAAAAATATCTGCCGAAAGCGGCGGTGGAGTTTGCGGTCAAGGCGGCAGGCAACGGCTTTGCCACCGGCATTGCCACCCGCGATATCGGCCTTGCCGTGGTCGGGCTCGGTGGCGGGCGTACGCGGCCGGACGACAGGATCGACCATGCGGTCGGCATCACCAGGCTGCTGCCGCTCGGCGCCGAGGTGCGGACCGGCGAGCCGCTGGCGCTCGTCCACGCCCGCACGCAAGTGGAGGCCGAAGCGGCCGCAGCCGCCGTGCTTTCGGCCTATACGATCGGTGCGTCGAAACCAGCCGCCGACAAGACTGTCATCCGGCGCGTGCTGCCGCGCGGGTAGCGGAAGGCGCTACTGCACCAGCAACAGTGTGCCGTTTTCGACCTGGTATTTTGACAGCCGCTGCAAAAAGCTCATGCCGATCAGGTTGGTGCGCAGCGCCTTGTCGTCGAGGACCACGGCCTGGATGTTGTCGACGCTGATCTTGCCGATCTGCAGGCGCTCGATGTTGACCACAGCGGCCCTGATCGCGCCATTGGCGGTGTTGACCTGATGGCTGAAATCCGACGGGTTGAGCGAGATGCCGATGCGGCGCGCCGTCGAGGTGTTGATGGCGACCAAAGTGGCGCCGGTGTCGATCATGCCGTCGACCTGGCGGCCGTTGAGCTTGAAGGCGGAGGTGAAATGGCCGCGCTCGTCAGCCGCCACCAGGACCTTGCGACCGGTGGGCAGCGGTGCGGCCGGCTTGTCGGGAACCGAGGCCAGGTTCAGTTCGGGCTGAGGCTGCGCGGACGGCTTGCCGGCGACGGTCGACTTCAACAGGTTGTCGAGAATCTGCGGGTTCGACTGATAGACGATCGGGATCGATGCCGACGTTCCGGCGAACACGCCCAGAATGACAATCTTGCGCAGCATGAATGGACCTTCGTGAAGGCCCATTCTTGCCCACGTATGGTGTGTGCCGCTTTAACGCCAACCCGAAACCGCGGCTTTGCGTAAACGGGCGGTAAACGACTGGATGTCAGCTGGCGCTGCCAGCCTCCGTCATTTGGTTCCGTACATGCGGTCGCCGGCGTCGCCGAGGCCAGGCATGATGTAGCCCTTCTCGTTGAGCTGGCGGTCGATGGAAGCGGTGAAGACGGGAACATCCGGATGCGCCTTGGTGAAGCGCTCGATGCCTTCTGGCGCCGCCAGCAGGCAAAGGAAACGGATGTTGGTGGCGCCGCGCTCCTTCAGCTTGTCGATGGCCGCGATGGCCGAGTTCGCGGTCGCCAGCATCGGATCGACGACGATCACCAGCCGGTCGGCGAGATCGCTCGGCGCCTTGAAGAAATATTCCACCGCCTCCAGCGTTTCGTGATCGCGGTAGAGGCCGACATGGGCAACGCGGGCCGCCGGGACCAGGTCGAGCAGGCCTTCGAGCAGGCCATTGCCGGCGCGCAGCACCGAGGCGAAGACCAGCTTCTTGCCTTCCAGCGTCGGCGCTTCCATGGTTTCCATCGGGGTTTCGATGGTCGTCGTCGTCAGTTCGAGGTTGCGGGTGACCTCGTAGCCGAGCAGCAGCGAGATCTCGCGCAGCAGCCGCCGGAAGCCGGCGGTCGACGTCTCCTTCTTGCGCATGATGGTCAGCTTGTGCTGGACAAGCGGGTGGTCGACGACGGTGACGCCCTGCATGGGTTGCTCCAGTGAATGGTGAATAGTGAATAGTGAATAGTGAGCAGGTTTGCGAGTCCCGATGGATCGATCATTGCCGTTGACAGGCCGAAGCGCCGGCAAACCAATCACCAGTCACCAGTCACCAGTCACCAGTCACCTCTTCGCATCGAGCCGGGCAAGCAGCGCGCTTTTCGTCTTCCTGTCGACGAAAGCCGCTTCGATCGCCGTCCTCGTGACGGCGGTCAAAGCTTTTTCATTCATGGAGAAATGCTCGGCGGCGATGTCGTATTCGCGCTTCAGCGAGGTCCAGAAATAGGGTGGGTCGTCGGAGTTCAGCGTCACCTTGCAGCCGGCCGCCTGCAGGGCAGGCAAAGGGTGATCGGCGAAACTGTCGTAGACTTTGAGCGCGATGTTGGAGCCGGGGCAGCATTCGAGCACGATGCCCTCATCGGCGATGCGGCGCACCAGGTCGGGATTTTCGATGGCGCGCACGCCATGGCCGATGCGCGAGGGGCGGATGTGGTCGAGTGCGGCCTGCACCGTCTCCCAACCGGTCAACTCGCCGGCATGGATGGTGATGCCAAGACCCGCTTCACGGGCGATCTCGAAAGCCCTGACATAATCCTCCATCTCGCCCATGCGTTCATCGCCGGCGACGCCGAAGCCGGTGACCAGCGGATTTCCGCAGCGCGCCGCAAAACGCGCCGCCTGCTCGATCGATTCGACGCCGGCATGGCGTACGCCGGTGACGATCATGCGGCCCTCTATGCCGGTCTTGGCTTTGGCGCGCAGCATGCCTTCGCCGAGCGCATCGGTGTAAGCCTTGGGCGACAGGCCGGCCCTGACGGCATGGTCGGGCGAGGTGAAGACTTCGGAATAGATGGCGCCGTCGCGGGCAAGGCTGGTCAGATAATGGTCGGCGAGGCGGGCATAATCCTCCTCGGAGCGGAACAGGTCGGCGGAAAAGTCGTAAGCCGCGAGGAAAGAGGTGAAGTCGTGCCAGACGAACGAGCCGTTCTGGATATAAAGCGAGGTGTCCTTGCCGTATTTCTGCGCCTGGCGGACGACGAGTTCGGGCGCCGCTGCCCCCTCGATGTGGCAGTGCAGTTCCGCTTTCAAAGGCATGCAGTTATCCCGTCTCATCAGTCCAGGCCGTAAAGCCCACCTGGAAGCGCGGCCGAACACCGCGCCTTAAACAATAGCGCCCGCACCATCGATCGGCTATGGTCCCGCCGGTTTTATGACGGATCAAAATAATGTCAGTTGAGAGAACCACGGCCGCGGGCGGCATGGAAACCTCCTATGGTTTCAAGAAGGTAGGGCCAGGCGACAAGCAGCCTCTGGTCAATGAGGTTTTCCACAAGGTGGCGAACCGCTACGACCTGATGAACGACCTGATGTCGGCCGGGCTGCACCGGCTGTGGAAGGATGCCATGGTGACATGGCTCAATCCGCCGAAACGTCCGGGCTGGAAAGTGCTCGACGTGGCCGGCGGCACCGGCGACATCGCCTTCCGCATCGTCGACGCCAGCCATGGCAACACGCATGCCACGGTGCTCGACATCAACGGCTCGATGCTCAGCGTCGGCCGCGACCGGGCAGCAAAGAAGGGCCTGTCCGGGAATACCGATTTCGTCGAGGCCAATGCCGAGGAACTGCCTTTCACCGATAGCACCTTCGACGCCTACACCATCGCATTCGGCATCCGCAACGTGCCGCGCATCGATGTCGCGCTGACGGAAGCATTTCGCGTGCTGAAGCCCGGCGGACGGTTCCTGTGCCTGGAGTTTTCCGAGGTCGAGATGCCGCTGCTCGACAAGGTCTACGAAGCCTGGTCGTTCAACGCCATTCCGCAGATCGGCAAGATGGTGACGGGCGAGGGCGAACCTTATTCCTACCTGGTCGAATCGATCCGCAAATTTCCCAATCAGCAGAACTTTGCTGCCATGATCACCCGCGCGGGCTTCGAGCGCGTGTCGTTCCGCAACTATTCCGGCGGCATCGCAGCGCTTCATTCGGGCTGGAAGCTTTGAGGCCGGACAGTTTGCAGCAGCAGGGTAGACGATGAGCAGCGTCGGCGCCGCCTTTCGGCTCGCGCGGGCCGGCTGGGTATTGGTCCGCGAGGGCGTGATCGCAGCACTGCCGGGGGACGAACTCAGCGGCCTGCCGAAATTCGGCTGGCGCATGGCGCGGCTGTTTACCCGCCGCCGCGCGCTCGCTTATGAGCGCAGCGACCGGCTGGCCAAGGCGGTGGTCCGGCTCGGACCCTCCTACGTCAAGCTCGGCCAGTTCCTGGCGACGCGGCCCGATGTCGTCGGCAACGACATGGCGCTCGACCTCGGCATGCTGCAGGACAAGATGCACACTTTTTCGCAGGCGGAAGCGGTGGCGGCGATCGAGGGCTCGCTCGGGCGCAAGATCGGCGAACTCTATACGCAGTTCGGCGGGCCGGTCGCGGCGGCCTCCATCGCCCAGGTTCATCCCGCGCAAGCCGTGCATGACGGTGTCGATACCAAGGTGGCGGTGAAGGTGATCCGGCCTGGCGTGCGCCGCCGCTTCTTTCAGGATCTTGAAAGCTATTTCCTCGCCGCCCGGCTGCAGGAGAAATACGTCCCGTCGTCGCGCCGGCTGCGGCCCGTCGAGGTGACCGAGACGCTGGCGCAAACCACCAAGATCGAGATGGATCTTCGCCTCGAGGCGGCCGCACTTTCGGAACTGGGCGAAAACACCAAGGACGATCCGGGCTTCCGCGTGCCGTCGGTCGACTGGGAGCGCACCGGGCGCGATGTGCTGACCATGGAATGGGTCGACGGCGTCAAGATGAACGACATCGCTGGCCTCGCGGCGGCGGGGCACGATCTGAAGGCGATCGCCACCAACCTGATCCAGTCGTTCCTGCGTCACACGCTGCGGGACGGCTTCTTCCATGCCGACATGCATCCAGGCAATCTGTTCGTCGAGGCCAATGGCAATATCGTCGCCGTGGATCTCGGCATTGCCGGACGGCTCGGCAAGAAGGAGCGCCGGTTCCTCGCCGAAATCCTCTACGGCTTCATCACGCGCGACTATCTGCGGGTTGCCGAGGTGCATTTCGAGGCCGGCTACGTGCCGCGCCAGCACAATGTCGCGGCTTTCGCGCAGGCCATTCGCGCCATCGGCGAGCCGATCCATGGCCAGCCGGCTGAAACCATCTCGATGGCGAAGCTTCTGACGCTGCTGTTCGAGGTGACCGAACTGTTCGATATGGCCACGCGGTCGGAACTGATCCTGTTGCAGAAGACCATGGTGGTGGTCGAAGGCGTCGCACGCACGCTGGACCCGGCCTTCAATATGTGGAAGACGGCCGAGCCGGTGGTCGGCCAGTGGATCGCCGGCAATCTCGGGCCGAGCGGCCTGCTGATGGACGCGCGCGACGGCGCCAAGGCGCTGCTGGCGCTCGCCCGCCAAGCGCCGGACCTTGCCGCTCGCACCGAGCGGCTGTCGCGCGAGATCGATTTTATGGCGGAGCACGGCCTCCGCTTCGACGAGGCGACATCGCGCGCCATCGGCAAGGCCGAAGCCCGTTACACCCGCTCGGGCCGGCTGGCGTTATGGGTGATCGCGCTGGCGCTGGTTTACATCGCGTGGAAGCTGCTCTGATCGCTTGCAACGCTAGCAACTGTGGTGCTAGCGTTGCAGTCGCGCTATTGATGTCGCGGAGCAAGTCATGGGCACCATTACTGTCCGCAATCTAGCTGACGACGTGAAGCAGAAATTGCGTGAGCGCGCTGCGGCGCGCGGGGTGTCGATGGAGGAAGAGGCGCGTGATGCGCTTGCCAAAAGCGTGCTGTCGGCGGAAGCCGGCATGCCCGAGAGCGAAACCCTCTATGCAACAATCCGCCGCTTGGTTGAGCCTCATGGAGGTTTTGACATCGATCTGCCCGAGCGAGGTCAATCCACAAAAACGCACAAAACCCTCGACGGCAAGCGCATCCTGCTGATCATCGGCGGCGGCATCGCCGCCTACAAGGCGCTGGACCTGATCCGCCGGCTGCGCGAGCGCGGTGCGGCGGTGCGCGTCGTGATGACATCGGCGGCGCAGGAGTTCGTCACCACGCTTTCGGTCGGCGCGCTTTCGGCCGACCATGTCTTCAGCGAATTGTTCGACCGCAATGACGAGCACGATGTCGGCCATATCCGCCTGTCGCGCGAGGCCGACCTTCTGGTAGTGGCGCCGGCCACTGCCGATCTGATGGCCAAGCTCGCCAACGGCCATGCCAACGATCTGGCCTCGACGGTGCTGCTCGCCACCGACAAGAAGGTGCTGATGGCGCCGGCGATGAACCCGAAAATGTGGTCGCATGCCGCGACGAGCCGCAACCGGGCGACGCTCGCCAAGGATGGCATCGCCTTCGTCGGCCCGGCCAAGGGCGAGATGGCGGAAAGCAACGAGGCGGGCGAGGGCCGCATGGCCGAGCCGCTGGAGATCGTGGCAGTGATCGAGGCACTGCTCGACAGCAGGCCGAAGCCGCTGGCCGGCCGCAGGATCATCGTCACCTCGGGGCCGACGCATGAGCCGATCGACCCGGTGCGCTACATCGCCAACCGCTCTTCGGGCAAGCAGGGCCATGCGATTGCGGCAGCGCTGGCAAGACTGGGCGCGGATGTACGCCTGGTCTCCGGTCCGGTCGGCATTGCCGATCCGGCCGGCGTTGTGACGACGCATGTGGAGACCGCGGCCGAGATGAAAGCGGCCGTCGAACAGTTGTTGCCGGCGGACGCCGCGGTCTTCGTAGCTGCCGTCGCCGACTGGCGCACCGCTGGCACGGCCGGCGAGAAGATCAAGAAGGTGGCGGGCCAGGGCCCACCGGCGCTGCAAATGGTCGAAAACCCCGACATTCTCGCCGGCGTCGGTCATCACGGGCAACGGCCGGGGCTGGTTGTCGGCTTCGCCGCCGAGACGCAGGACCTGATTGCGAATGCCGAGGCCAAGCTGAAGAAGAAGGGCGCCGATTTCATTGTCGCCAACGATGTCTCGCATGAAAGCGGCGTCGGCCCCACCGGCGTCATGGGCGGCGACCGCAACAAGGTGCGCATCGTCTCGAAGGACGGTGTCGAGGAATGGCCTGAGATGGGCAAGGACGAGGTGGCGGCGCGGCTCGCCGCGCTCATCGCCGAGCGTTTGCAAGCCTGAGCGGCCGCTGGTTCCGCAATCGGGCAGGCCATGGTCTTGCAAGCAGCCTTGTGGCCGAGGGCATTTGACGCCGACAGCGCCGGCGGAATGCTGTCGCCAAATTCTCGATCGGCCGTGCCCTCAGCCTGGCGCCAGTTGCGGCCGGCGTGCCTCCAAAGCCATCTTCAACGCCGCCAGGCAACCGACAATGCCGAGTGGCACGAAGGCCAGGTACAGCCAGCCGGCGACGTGCGCTGCTGCCTCGCGGTTCAGTCCGTCCGAAAAGCCGCTGGCATTGGCGATGATGCCGGCCATGGCGGCGCCCACGGCGTAGCCGATGCGCTGCATGGTCGGCACGGCGGCCGAGGCGATCGTCTGCTCGCCGTCGCGGGCCGAGGCGACGATGATGCGGGTCAGGAAGGGCCATGACACGCCGAAGCCACCGCCTTGCAACAAAGCGCAGAGCAGGATCACCGGGATCGAGCCGGCGGGGATGGCATAGGCGAAACCGGCGAGGCCGGCTGCAATCATCAGCGCGCCGATGACGAGGATCTGCCGTTCGCGCTGCAGCGGCGCATTGGCGACGGCGATCGACAGGATTGACCAGGCGATCGATTCGGCGGCGATGATGTAGCCTGTGGTCAGGATCGGGATGCCGTGCAGCGTGGTAAGCAGAAGCGGCCCGTAGATGGAAAAAGAGACTGTCGCCACCGAGAAGGCGGCAACCATGCTCATGCCGCTGCCGACCGGCGAGCGCCATGAGAACAGGCCCGACGGGAACAGTCGCGATTGCGGCTTCATGGCGTCGACGAAAACGAACAGCGCCAGGCCGGCGAGGCCGAGGACCAGCAGCAGCGACGATCGAAGCAAGGCGACGTCGACGCCTGCGGTGGCGATCAGCACGACGGCGATGGCGAGGCAGCCAAGTGCTGCATAGGGGAAGGGCGGCGAGGTGCCGGCGGCGGCTTGCGGCTTCGTCGCTTCCGGCGTGTTCAGGACGATGAAGCTTGCCGATGCCATGGCAATGCCACCCAGCACGAAGACGCCGAAGGCCCAGCGCCAGGACAGGAGCTCGACCATGATCGCGCCGAGCATCGGGCCGCTGAACGCGGCGACGCCCCAGATCGCCGACATGATGCCGAACAGCTGTGGCCAGATGCTGCGGTTAAACAGCCGCTCGACCGAGACGAAGGCCAGCGACACCAGCGCACCGCCGCCGAGACCCTCGACCAGACGGCCGCCAAGAAACACCGGCATGGACGGCGCGGTGGCGCAGATCAGTGCGCCCACGGCATAGAGCAGGGCGGCGACCGTGACGTTGGAGCGTAGAGCGACATAGCTGACCAGCCGCCCGGCCGCTGCGCCGGCGACAATGGCGCCGAGCTCGTAGACGGCCAGCGACCAGCCGACGAACTGCACACCGGCGAGGTCCCCGACCATGGCCGGCATGACCGTCGCCACCATCGTCTCGTTGGTGGCGTGCAGCAGGATGCCGAGGCTGATGAAGCAGAAGCGCGCGAGGTCGCCGCTTGCCCACAATGCCCGCCAGTCGACCTTGTTGCTGGTGATTTCAGTCATTCTTTTACCCTGCCTTTGCATATCTCGATGCCGGCGCATGGCGCCAGAAGCCAGTGGGGGCTTTCCGGCGGGGCCATGCGCGCTGTTTCAGTCAGGCGAGTTGTAAAACCTCAAGCGCAGTTGAGCTCAAGTGGCTTTTTATCGAAGTGCAGACGGTCGAGATTGGCCGGAAACCTCTCCGCTTGATGCGCCGGTCAGTTCTCAATGCTGCGCAGCTGAAACTGGCTGACGCCGATGGCAATGTTGATACCGGTCTGCGTCTGCAGGCTGAGCGGCTGCAGAGTGAAGGCCTGCGAGGAGCCGCCGACCAGGAGATTGGCGCCGGCGCCGACCGCCGCGGTCACTTCGGCGCTGGCGCCGATATAGTCGCCGGCCAACGCGCCGGGCGCATAGATGTTCCTCAGCGGCGTCAGCACCAGCCATTGCATGACGGTCTGCTTGGTGGTGCCGATGTCGAGCCCGTATTTGTTGACGGCGCCGAAATAGGCTTCCGGCGAAAAGCTCTTGTCGGCCGGCGTGAAGGTGCAGCTCAGATCCTTGCTGGAGCCGAAGATGAAGCCGGTGCCGCCGCCGATGGCGCAATCGAGCACACCGAGTTCGATACCCTGGCCTTGCGCTTGGGCCTGGGCGGTACAGATGATGGTGATAGCGGCGGCGATGGCTGGTTTCAGCACGGCGGATCCCCCAAAAAGCATGCGGCGCGAAACAGTAACCTGTTCCGCGCCGCGCGTAGAGGGATCAGTCGATCCTTATTTGCCGATGCTTATTTGAACGAGTGGATCAGCTCCAGGGAGGTCACGGCGACCGCTACATTGACGCCGGTCTGCGCCTGGACGCTGAGCGGCTCCAGCACAAAGGCGCCGTCCAGCCCGCCGACCAGCAGATTGGCGCCGCCGCCGGTCACCACGCTCGCCTCGGCGTTGACGCCGTAATAATGGCCGGCAAGGTCGCCCTCGTCATGGCCGCGGGTGGCGGCCAGAACCGCCCACACCAGCTGGCCCTGATGCGTCTGGCCGAGATCGACGCCGAGCTTGGAGATCATCCCCGTGTATTTCTCGGACGGCCCATGGTGATAAGGACGGAACGTGCAGTCGACGCCCTTGTTCGACGTGATGACGTAACCGACGCCGCCGTCGATGGTGCAATCGAGCGTGCCGAGCTGAAGCTTGCCGGCGCTGGCGGGAACGGCAAGCAGCGTCGTGGCAAGTGCCGCGGCACAGATGATTTTCTTGATCATGGGTCAGTCCTTTCGAAAAATGCCTTCAACAACGGTTGAATGGCCCGGAGCGTTCCGCTGAAAACTTGGCGCGATCAAGGCAGGGGTTAACGCTTTGCCCCCGGTGGTTAAGATTGGGTGATAGTGGGGTTTTCTGGATACGCATCCCTAGCGGAAGCGCTCTGCGCTTTCCCGGGGAAAAACCGCTCAAGCGGGGCACTGCATCAGGAATGGAACGTTGTTATAAAAGGCCGCGGATGGCGGCGCGCCGGCTGCATCTCAGCCGGCGGTGGCGCCCGATGTGCGCGACAGGCCGTCCTTGGCCGGCTGGTAGGTCGGGTCGAGATGGACGGCTTCGCGGTAGGCCTTCGAGGCCTTGACCTTGTCGCCGCGGCGCTCGTAGATCAGCGCCTGGTTGGACCAGGCTTCGGCGTTCTTGCCGTCGAGCTTGATGGCCATGTTGAAGTCGGAGAAGGCGTTGTCCTCGTCATTCATGGCGAGATAGGAGAGGCCGCGGCCGTTGTAGGGTTCGGCGGCGTCCGGCGCCAGCGAGATGGCGGTCGAGAAATCCTCGATGGCAAACTTGTGCTGGCCCTGGCTTTGATAGATCAGGCCGCGATTGTGGTAGGCGCGGGCATCCGTGGTGTCGAGCTGGATCGCCTTCTGGAAATCGTTGAAGGCCTGCTGGGTCTGGCCTGCCTTGCGATAAAGGTTGCCGCGGCCGATATAGGCGGCGTCATAATTTGCATTGATCTGGATCGAGCGGTTGTAGTCGGCAAGGGCGGCCGCCTGGTTGCCGAGGAAGCGCTGGATCAGCGCCCGGTTCGAATAGGCTTGGTAGAAATTCGGGTTGAGCTGGATGGCGGTGTCGAAATCCTTCAGCGCCGCCTGATACTGGCCGCCACGGCCATAGGCCGAGCCGCGCACATTGTAGCCTTCCGGATCCTGCGGATTGCGCTGGATCACCGCCGACAGCGAGGAGATGTTCTCGCTCGAGCCTTGCGCCTTGTCGATGCTGTTGAATTCGCCGGTCGGAACGCTCTGGCAACTGGCAAGCACCAGGCCGGACATCAGGGCTGCCGCCAGGGCCAAACCGCGCATTGTGGTTCTGCGCTCTACGCCGATTGCGTTCATGTCTGTCCTGTCCTCACTTCAGCCGCGCCGTCCAGGTCCCCCTCCGGGCCGGGTCACAGATTGTCGTAACAAAATCTAGAACGCCGTTGCGCATTCAAGGGAACGCCCTCCAACAGAATGGCGGCGCTCCAAACAAAAAGGTGGCGGCGATTCCGCATCGCGCCACCTCAGAGTATCCTTCGAAAGGACGAAAAATTGGCGTCAGAACCGCGGCGGACGCGGAGCACCACCAGGACCACCGGCGGCGCCGGCAGCAACCGGGCGCGGCGTCATCGGCAGCAGGCCTTCGCGCTGGGCGCGCTTGCGGGCCAGCTTGCGGGCGCGGCGAACGGCTTCGGCCTTTTCACGGGCGCGCTTCTCGGAAGGCTTCTCGTAATGGCCGCGCATCTTCATTTCGCGGAAAATGCCTTCGCGCTGCATCTTCTTCTTGAGAGCGCGAAGCGCCTGATCAACGTTATTGTCGCGGACGAGTACCTGCACGGGCAATCCTGTCTTTCGGGTTTGATATCAACAGGCAAGTGGCCATAGCCACATGCCTCCGCGGCGCTTTACACCACGAATTGTGGCGGCTGATAGCAGAATCAGGCCGCGCTGTCCACACTGGAAATGAAGGACAACCGCCAATTTGCCACGGCAGCCCCGAGATAGGGCGCCAACTAGGCGCTGGCCAGATGGAGCCGTGCGAAATCCTCGAAGAATTCGCCGTAATCGCAGGTAATTTCCTCGCCGGCTGATATATCTCGAGTGGCGGTGGCGCCGCCATATTGCGAAAAATCCGTGTTCGGCCGCTCGGCGTGGTTCATGAAGCGGCCATTATCGACTTCATAGACCATGAAGCCGGGACGGTCGGGGCTCGGATAGGCATAGCGGTCGAGCAATTCCTTGAGGTGCGGCGGCGCCGCCTCGTATTTGTCCATCGGGATCAACCGGTCGAAATCCGGATCGAGCCGCCAGATCGAGGCGCCCTTCCTGATCGGCTCGGCGGCGAACACGCCGACGCCTTCGATTGCGCTCTGGGCGACATAGGTCCTGATCAGCAGCATGTCCGTCCTCCTCACCCGAAACCGAATCGCCAAATCGCGTGGAAAAAGCAAGTCCGGTTTCGGGTTCTATGGCTGATCGGCGCGGGCGATGACCCGCGAAATGCTTCACGTCCGGGTGATCGAGACGCCGCCATCGGCAAACAGCGCCGATCCTGTGGTGAAGCTCGACGCATCCGATGCCAGGAAGAGCGCAGCGCGGGCGATCTCTTCAGGCACAGCGACACGTTTCAAGGCATGCAGGTTTTCCACGAAAGCGCGTGATTCCGGCGTCTTGAATGTTGCCGACGGGGTGTCGGTGCCACCCGGCATCAGCGCGTTGACCCGCACGCCCCTGGGGCCGTATTCGGCGGCCAGTACCTGCGTCAGGCCGATCAGTCCGGCCTTGCTCGCGGCATAGCTGGTCATGCCAGGCATGCCGACTGTGTGACCGACGAAGGTCGAGGTGAAGATCAGCGATCCGCCGCCGCGTTCGACCATCGCCGGCACCTGGTATTTCGCGCCGAGAAAGGCGCTGGTCAGATTGGCGTCGAGCGTCTCGCGCCATCCGTCCAGCGACAGTTCCGAAATCGGACCCATCGTTCCGACGGAGCCGACATTGTTGAAGGCGATATCGAGCCCGCCGAATTTTTCGACGGCGAGATCGACGAGGGCTTTTGCATAGGCTTCGTCGCGGACATCGCCGGCAAGCGCGACTGCCGTGCCGTCGGCGTCCTCGATTTCGACGACCAGCGCATCGAGTTCGGCCTGGCGGCGGGCGGCGATGACGACCCTGGCGCCTTCTTCGGCGAAGAGTTTTGCGGTGGCGCGGCCGATGCCGGAACTGGCGCCGGTGACGATGGCGGCTTTATTGGCGAGTGCGAACATTTTCTTACATCCTTTCATCGCGCCGGCTGTGCCGGCAACCGGGATGTTGATCGCAGTTCGAGACGGTGCTAGCCACCCGATACGTGCTCGACTTGCTGAATGGCTTCGCAGCGGCACAAGCGCCGCGCGCCGGACTATTGCTTCAGCAGCCAGCCGAGGCGATCGAGCGAAAATGCGTAGCTGATGGCGATGAGCAGCGTGATGACAACGCCCGTAGTCGTGTGACCGGCGGCATAGAATCCGGCTGCACCGCCAAACAGGATGGCCAGTTCAAGCACCAGCCTGACTGCGCCTGGTACAGGAACCGGCGCGCGTCCGGACCGGCTCGGATCGCCGCGCACCGCGAAGGTTCCCCACAGCGCAGCTGCAATGAACGGCAAGGCCAAGGCGAGGACCCAGCGCCACCATCCGCCGGAGAGGCTCCAGCCGGCAAAGCCGAGGCCAAGCAAGGCGGCAAGTTCCAGCAGGAAACGCAAGGTTAGATTCCACCAGGCGTTGCCCATATTCGTCCTCCAGAGTCTCGCGATCGCCAGTGTGTCCGAACGCAGCCATGCCTGCCAGCCCGGGCAGGTCTTTTCCACCGCGGCGCAAAACGGCAAGCGCCGTCGCAAACAGCGCAAGGGTGGAAGCGCCGTTTCGCTAGTGATACACCTCGCGCGCCGGGGCTGCGTAAAATACCCCATCGCCATTTGCGAGGCTGGAACGTTGAAAAAATATTCGGTATTCGCCATCGCCCGCGAGGCCATGCGCGGCCACAAGGGCTGGGAGGAACAATGGTCCTCGCCGGAGCCGAAGAAGGAATATGACGTCATCATCGTCGGCGCCGGCGGTCATGGCCTGGCCACCGCCTACTATCTCGCCACCGTTCACGGCATCACCAATGTCGCGGTGCTGGAAAAGGGCTGGCTAGGCGGCGGCAACACCGGGCGCAACACCACCATCATCCGCTCCAACTACCTTTACGACGAGAGCGCCGGCATTTACGACCATGCGCTGAAGCTGTGGGATGGGCTCTCCCAGGAACTCAACTACAACGTCATGTATTCGGCGCGCGGCGTCATGATGCTGGCGCACAATGTGCACGACATCCAGGTGCTGAAGCGCCATGTCCATGCCAACCGTCTCAATGGCATCGACAATGAATGGCTGACGCCTGAGCAGGCGAAGGAATTCTGCCCGCCGCTCAACATTTCCAGGCAGGCGCGCTATCCCGTCGTCGGCGCCGCCTTGCAGCGGCGAGGCGGCACGGCGCGTCACGATGCGGTGGCCTGGGGCTATGCGCGCGGCGCTTCGGCGCGCGGCGTGCACATCATCCAGAATTGCGAGGTCACCGGCGTCAAGCGGGCGGCCAATGGCGCGGTCATGGGCGTCGACACGACGCGCGGCTTCATCGGCGCCAAGAAGGTCGGCGTGGTGGCTGCAGGCCACTCCTCGGTGATCATGAACATGGCGGGCGTGCGCATGCCGCTGGAAAGCTATCCGCTGCAGGCGCTGGTGTCGGAGCCGGTCAAGCCGGTGGTACCTTGCGTGGTGATGTCGAACACGGTGCACGCCTACATCTCGCAGTCCGACAAGGGCGAGCTGGTGATCGGCGCCGGCACCGACCAGTATGTCTCCTATTCGCAGACCGGCGGCCTGCACATTTTGCAGCATACGCTGGACGCCATCTGCGAGATGTTCCCGATCTTCACCCGCATGAAGATGCTGCGCTCGTGGGGCGGCATCGTCGACGTGACGCCCGACCGTTCGCCGATCCTGGCCAAGACGCCGGTATCAGGCCTCTACGTCAATTGCGGCTGGGGCACGGGCGGCTTCAAGGCAACGCCCGGCTCAGGCCATGTCTTTGCCCACACGATTGCCAAGGACGATCCGCATCCTATCAACGCGCCCTTCACCATCGAGCGCTTCCGTACCGGCCGGCTCATCGACGAGGCAGCGGCGGCGGCGGTGGCGCACTGATGATGGTGGAGTTGGCTGTAGCGGTGCCGCTGGTGCTGGCGGGGGAGCAGGACCTGTTCCATTTTCCGTCACCGGACGAGGTGCGGACGCAGCCGATCAGCCGCGCCGGCAACGAAGCCAATTGGCCGTTTTCGATCGACGCCGGCATTTTGGCATGCGTGTGGAGTGGTGGCCAGAAGGTGGTCATCTTCATGGAGAACAGGCCCTCCGATCTCGTCGAGGACGACACATTCGAGCCGCGCAGCGTCATCGTGACGACCGATCCGTTTCAGCTCACGATCGGCAACATGGCGTATCGCGAGCTGTTTCGCCCCGCCGCAAGCGTGGAGGAGCGCATTCGGCTCGTCGCGCCTTTTGCGGCGATGGGCCAGAGGCTTTGCAACCAACCGGCCGGCGCGCATGTCGGCCACGGCGAATTGTAGGAACGAACGATAATGCTTCTCATCCGCTGCCCCTATTGCGAGGAAGAGCGCCCGGAGCTCGAGTTCCGTAACGCCGGCGAGGCGCATATTGCGCGCTCGGCCAACATGGCGGGCGAGAGCGACGACGATTTTGAAAAGTTCTTCTTCATCCGCTCGAACCCCAAGGGCATCATCTATGAGCGCTGGCGCCACATCCATGGCTGCGCACGCTTCTTCAATGCGGTGCGCGACACCGTCACCGACAAGTTCGTCATGACTTACAAAGCCGGCGAGCCGAAGCCGTCCAAGCTGCCCAAAAACTCCAACGAAGTGGCATCCAAATGAGCGGCGCGTTCCGCATTCAAAGCGCCGGCCGTCTCAGCCAGGCCAAGACCGCGCGGTTCTCTTTCGACGGCCAGTCTTACACCGGCATCGAAGGCGACACGCTGGCCTCGGCGCTGCTTGCCAATGGCGTGCATCTGGTGGGACGTTCGTTCAAGTATCACCGTCCGCGCGGCTTCCTGTCGGCCGGAGCGGAAGAGCCCAACGCGCTAGTCGAGGTCAAGCGCGACGCGGCACGCAAGGCGCCCAACATCCGCGCCACGGTGCAGGAGCTCTATGACGGGCTTGTTGCCAACTCGCAAAACCGCTGGCCGTCGCTCGCCTTTGACGTCGGCGCGGTCAACGACATTGCATCGCCGCTATTTTCGGCCGGCTTCTACTACAAGACCTTCATGTGGCCGAAGGCAGCCTGGAAGAGCCTCTACGAGCCGAAGATCCGCGCCGCGGCCGGCCTCGGCCTTTCGCCTGACAAGCCAGATCCCGACCATTATTCGTCGCGCTATGCGCATTGCGACGTACTGGTGCTGGGCGGCGGTGCGGCCGGCATTGCGGCAGCGCTCGCCGCTGCCGAAACCGGCGCGCGTGTCATCCTCGCCGATGAACAGGCCAGCTTCGGCGGCAGCCTGCGCTTCGAGAGCGGGGCGAAGATCGACGGCCAGGACGGTTATGCCTGGGCGCAAGGCGCGGTGGCCAAGCTCACCGCCATGGACAAGGTCCGCGTTTTGTCGCGCACGACGGCGTTCGGCTACTACGCGCAGAATTTCGTCGGCCTGGTCGAGCGCGTCAGCGACCATCTGCAGAACCCCGGCCGCGATCTGCCGCGCGAAAGGCTGTGGCAGGTACGCGCCAAGCGCGTGGTGCTGGCGACCGGCGCCATCGAACGCCACATGGTGTTTGCCGACAATGACCGGCCCGGCATCATGCTGGCCTCGGCGGCGCGCATCTATCTCAACCAGTACGGTGTCGCGGTCGGCAAAAATGTCGGCCTCTACACCGCCAATGACTCGGCGTACTCCGCTGCGATCGACCTGAAGAAGGCCGGCGTCAACGTGGCGGCGATCGTCGACCTGCGCGACCATCCGACCGGACCTGTGATCGACGAGGCGAGGGCGCTCGGGATCGAGGTCAATTTCGGCCGCGCGGTGATCCGCGCCGGCGGCAAGTTGCGCGTGACCTCGATGACGGTGCAGCCGAAAAATGGCGGCGGCGAGCGCACCATTCCGGTCGACGCCATCCTGATGTCGGCCGGCTGGACGCCGTCGGTGCATTTGTTCTCGCAGTCGCGCGGCAAGGTCGCCTTCAATGACGAGACCAAGCGCTTCGTGCCGGGCATCTATGCGCAGGACTGCGTTTCGGTCGGCGCCTGCAACGGCACGGATGGGCTCTCGGCGTCGATCGATGAGGCCTATGCGGCCGGCGCCAAGGCGGCGAAGGATGCGGGCGGCAAAGTGGCCAAGGGCGTTAAGCCGAAGGTCGACGCGTCGGAAAGCTGGTCGCGCGGCATGCTGGGCGCGGCGCCCGGCGCCGGGCCGGACAAGACGGTCAAGGCCTTCGTCGATTTCCAGAACGACGTCACCGCCAAGGACATCCGCCAGGCGGTGCATGAAGGCATGCGCTCGATCGAGCACGTCAAGCGCTTCACCACCAACGGCATGGCGACCGACCAGGGCAAGACGTCCAACATGCACGGCCTGGCGATTGCCGCCGAGACGCTTGGCAAGCCGATCCCCGAGGTCGGGCTGACCACGTTCCGCGCGCCCTATACGCCTGTCACTTTCGGCGCGATCGTCAGCCATTCGCGCGGTCCGCTGTTCGACCCGACACGGAAGACCGCGATGCATCCCTGGGCCGAAGCGCAAGGCGCCGTGTTCGAGGATGTCGGCCAGTGGAAGCGCGCCTGGTATTTCCCCAAACCCGGCGAGGACATGCACAAGGCGGTCGACCGCGAATGCGTCGCGGTGCGCAGCAATGCCGGTCTGTTCGACGCCTCGACGCTGGGCAAGATCGAAGTGGTAGGACCGGATGCGGCCAGGTTCATGGAACTGCTCTACACCAATCCGTGGGAGAAGCTGGAACCCGGCCGCTGCCGCTATGGCATCATGCTGCGCGAGGATGGTTTCATCTATGATGACGGCGTCGTCGGCAGGCTGGCGCCGGACCGTTTTCATGTGACGACGACGACGGGTGGCGCGCCGCGCGTCATGAACCATATGGAGGATTATCTCCAGACCGAGTTCCCGCATCTGAACGTCTGGCTGACCTCGATCACCGAACAGTGGGCGGTCATCGCCGTGCAAGGGCCGAAATCTCGCGATATCATCGCGCCTTTGGTCGAAGGCATCGACATGTCCGACGAGACGCTGCCGCATATGTCGGTGCGCGAAGGCAAGATCTGCGGCGTGCCGACCAGGCTGTTTCGCATGTCGTTCACCGGCGAGCGCGGTTTTGAAGTCAACGTGCCGGCCGATCACGGCCAGGCCGTCTGGGAAGCGCTGTGGGCCGAAGGCCAAAAGCATGGCGCCGCCGCTTACGGCACCGAGGCGATGCACGTGCTGCGCGCCGAAAAGGGCTACATCATCGTCGGCCAGGACACGGACGGCACGGTGACGCCGAACGATGCCGGGCTCGACTGGGCGGTCGGCAAGAAGAAGACCGACTTCGTCGGCATCCGCGGCCTGACGCGGCCCGATCTGGTCGCCAAGGGCCGCAAGCAGCTGGTCGGCTTGAAGACCAAGGACCCGAAAGTGGTGCTTGAGGAAGGCGCGCAGATCGTCGCTGATCCGAAGCAGGCGATCCCGATGAAGATGATCGGTCACGTCACATCCAGCTACTGGTCGGAAAATTGCGGTCGCTCGATCGCGCTGGCGCTGGTTGCCGGCGGCCGCGACCGGATGGGCGACACGCTCTATGTGCCGATGCCGAACGGGGTGATCGAAGTGGAGGTTACCGGCATGGTGTTCTTCGACGAGACGGGAGGGCGCCTCAATGGCTAAGGCTGCTGCAAAGAAGACGGCCCCAGCTGCAGCGCCGTCCATCGAGCGCCGCCCGGCCCTGGCTGGACGCGTCGTTTCCGCAACGGATGTCAAGGTTGAGGTGCTGCCGCCGGCGGAGCGCATGTCGCTGCGCGCGCCGGAGGCTTCCGTCGCGGCGCTGTCGAAGGCGCTCGGCCTGACCTTGCCGAAGCAGCCGAAAACTTCGGCGTCGAAGACAGGGCGCACGGCGCTATGGCTTGGCCCTGACGAGTGGCTGGTCATCGATGAGGCTGGCAAGGATCCGCTGGCCGATCGTGCTGGGGTTGCCGCATTGCATTCGGCGGTCGGCATCTCGCACCGCAACGTCGCCTTCGCCGTCACCGGCCCGGCGGCTGCCGCCGCGATCAATGCAGGCTGCCCGCAGGATTTGTCGCTCGAGGCTTTTCCGGTGGGCGCGGCGTCGCGCACCATTCTCGGCAAGTGCGAAATCCTGCTGTTGCGCACGGCAGCCGACGCTTTCCGGGTCGAGTGCTGGCGTTCCTTCTCGGACTATGTCTTTACTTTCCTGTCGGAAGCAGCCAGCGACGCGGCGGCGTAGGAACGTTTGACGGGTCAAGCCGTTCTGCTTCCCCCATCAGGGAGAACATACGATGCCGTCGAAAGCGCCGCCGAAGTCAGCTGGTAAGACGTCCGCCGTGCGCTCACTCGAACATGAGCAGCATCACGAGGTGACTGCCGAAGAGGAACTCGAGGAAGGCCTCGAGGACACGTTTCCGGCCAGCGATCCGGTGTCGATCACCTCGACCGCCATCCCAGGCGCGCCGGCAAGACCCGGCAAGGCCAAGACGGTGCCGGGTCGCAAACCGCGCAAGAAATAACCCGTTCGGCTACGCCAGGTTTGAACTCAGGAAAAGCCGACTTGCGCTGAGGAAAAAACGGGCGGCCGGGATTATCCTGCCGCCCTTAAATTAGTCGTTGTGCTGTGGTCGAGCCCGATCAACTTAGAACGTGCTCGGCACGATCCATGGGTTGATCTCGATGCCGAGACGCGGGCTCTTGGCCTTGACGTCGGACTTTTCGACCGAGCCGGTCACGGCGCAATCGAGCTTGGCATTGGTCGTGGTGTCGACGCAGGTGGCGGCGGGGGCCTGCTTGGTCGAGTGTGTGTTGTTGGCGGCGAAAGCCGAGCCGGAGAGAGCCAGCACGGTGGCGAGGGCGAGAAGGGTCTTGTTCATGTCAGTCTCCATCGGTTAAACTTTTTTCGTACATGTACGATACAACGTACACATACGTCCACCGAGATGGGTTTTCAAGTCGGAAAACGTACGCGTACGACAAATTTTTTTGAATGCCGAAAATTGCGGCGCACTGACACAGCCGAAGCTGTCAGGCCGGACGCTGAATTGGAGGGGCGGGGATGCTCAGCAGTCGGCCGGGGTCTCGGTCAGCGGCGGCACATTCTGGGTGCTGAGCGTGGCGAGTGTGAAATCGCACATCCGCGTCACGAAAGCCTGCGGGTCGCCGAAGGGGTAGAACGGGAACGTGATCAAAAGCGAGATGGTGCCGTGGCCGACTGCCCAAAGCATGGTGGCGATGGCGCGCGGATCGCCCTGCAGCTTGCCTGCAGCAACGCAGGCCTCGACCCTGGATATCAGCGCTTTCATCGCCGGGTTGGCCTCTTCCATGTCCTCATAGCTTCTGCCTTCCGGCAGCTTGGTCTTTTCGGTCATGAACACGGTGCGGTATTCGTTGGGGTTGCCGAGCCCGAAGGCGGCATATTCGGTCATCACCGCACGCAAGGCCTCGATCGGATCGTCGGAAGGATGCTCCTCGATGCGGCGGGCAAGTGTTTCGAAGGCATCCTCGGCCAGCGCAAACAGGATGTCTTGCTTGTCGGCGAAGTAGGAATAGACCGACATCGGAGCATAGCCGACCCGCTTGGCCAACTTGCGGATGGTCAGGCCTTCATAGCCCTCTTCCTTGACGAGCTTGTGGGCTGCGTCGAGCAGTTCGGAACGCAGTTCGGCCTTTTGTTTCTCGCGGCGTTTCTGGACGCTCAGCGGCACTTGAGTCTGCCTTCATGTGGTGGGTGTTGGCTAAATTATATACGCTGTACGGAAACGAACAAGGGCGCCGTAGGTTCCCCACCGGCAATGGTTACCAAATCGGGGGTTATCAAATCTGGGGTTGCCAAATCGGGGCTATCAAATTGCACCGACGCCGCCATCCACGGCCAGTGTGTGGCCAGTCATGAAGGAATTCGAGGGGTCGGCGGCAAACAGGATGGCGGTCACGACTTCGTCCACTTCCGCCACCCGCTTCATCGGCACGCCGCGCGTCAGTTCGGCCAGCGCTGCGGCTTCCGGCGCGCCGGACATGCGCACGAAACCGTCGACCATGGCGGTCCGCGTGTGCGCCGGGCACACGGCATTGATGCGGATGCCCTTGGTGGCGTATTCGGCGGCCGCCGATTTGGTCAGTCCGACCACGCCATGCTTGGCGGCGGCATAGACCGACAGTTTCGGCGCGCCGACCAGGCCGGCAACCGAGGCGATGTTGACGATGACGCCGCCCTTGCCCGTGGCCTTGAACTGCCGCTCCATCTGCGGAATCTGGTGCTTCATGGCGTAGAAGACGCCGAGCAGGTCGATTTCCAGCACGCGGCGCGCCTCGTCGGAGGCCACTTGCGGCAGGCGCACGGAACTCTGGACAATACCGGCATTGTTGATGGCGATATCCAGCCGGCTGAATTTCTCCGCCGCCAGTTTCACCAGATCCTCGGACAGTTTTTCATCGGCTATGTCGCCGGCACGGACGGCGGTTTCAGTCTGCAAAGAGCCGGCGAGCTCGGCCAGCGCCTTGTCATCGATGTCGGACAGCACGAGGCGGGCGCCTTCGGCGGCAAAGCCCTTGGCCGCGCTGCGACCGAGGCCGCCGGCGGCGCCGGTGATCAGCACGGTCGCTCCATCGAAACGGCCCATCATGCCTCCCCTTTATGCCTGCTTGTCGATCAGCTTGCTGGCGACATGCGACAGCAGTTTCACCGCCTCGCCATAGGTCTTGGCCTTCTCGGGATTGGAGGCGTTGCCGTCCAGCGCCCGCTTGTAGACGCCTTGGCAGATCGCTGCCAAACGGAAGAAGGAGAAGGCGAGGAAGAAACTCCAATTGTCGATGCCGACAAGCCCGCGCCGCCGGCAATACGCCGCGACATAGGCTTCCTCCAAGGGCAGGCCGAGGGCAGCGCGGTCGACGCCGCCAAGGCCGCGAAAGCCTGAGGCGTGCGGCAGCCGCCATTGCATGCATTGATAGGCGATGTCGGCGAAGGGATGGCCGAGTGTCGACAGTTCCCAGTCGAGAACCGCCAGCACTTTCGGCTCGCTGGGCGCGAAGATCATGTTGTCCAGCCGGTAGTCGCCATGCACGAGGGATATCCGGCCGTCATCGGCCGGCATATGCGTCTCCAGCCACGCGATCAGCAGGTCCATGTCGGCGACCGTGCCGGTCTCCGAGGCGCGGTACTGGCTGGTCCAGCGTGCCAGCTGGCGTTCGAAGTAATTGCCGGGTTTGCCGAAATCGCCGAGCCCGACCGCCTCGACATCGACGTCGTGCAGGGCGGCCAGGGTGGCGTTCATGGCATCGTAGAGGGCGGCGCGCTCATCGTTGCCAGCGGCCTCCGGCACTGCCGGATCCCAGAAGATGCGGCCGTCGAGAAAATCCATGACGTAGAACATGCGGCCGATCGGCGTCGCCTCCGCCGACAGATGCAGCATCGCCGGCACCGGCACGGCGGTGCCGGCCAGCGCCTTCATGACCGTGAATTCGCGGTCGACCTGATGCGCCGATTTCAGCAACTGGCCCGGCGGCTTGGCGCGCAGGACATAGCGGCCGCTGGCCGCGGTCAGCAGATAGGTCGGGTTCGACTGGCCGGATTTGAATTTTTCGATGGAATGAAGCCCGGCAAAACCCGGGATGTGCGCCTCGAGATAGGGCGCTAGTGCCGTCTGGTCCAGCGCGTTGGCGTCGCCGCTCATGCGGTCTCCGGCTCACGCTCGATCAGCGTCAGCGTCAGCCAGCGCGCCGTCAGCGCCGGCTTCTTCGAGCCTTCGATCTCGATGGTCACGTCATGCGCCGTCTGCACCCAGCCCGACGGCCTGACCTTGACGTCGGCCAGCACGAAGCGGGTGCGGATGCGCGCGCCGGTCTTCACCGGCGCCAGGAAGCGCAGCGAATCGAAACCGTGGTTGACGCCCATCTTGCCCTTTTCCAGCGGCGGCATGGTCTCGAAGGTCATCGCCGAGAGCAGCGACAACGACAGGAAGCCATGCGCGATGGTGCCGCCGAACGGCGTCTCGTTTTTGGCCCGCTCGGGGTCGCAATGGATGAACTGGTGGTCGTCGGTGGCGTCGGCGAACTGGTCGATCATGGTCTGTGTGACCTCGCGCCATGGCGAGACGCCGACTTCCTTGCCGACGCTGGCCAGAAGCACATCGAGACTGATCGGTTCCACTGCGGTGTCCTCCCCTCGCCGCCGACCGCGGCTCATTCCTTGAACAGTGTCAGCCCATGCTGCACCGACTGCCCGCCGTCGATCGGCAGGATGGCGCCGGTGACATAGGAACCGGCACGGCTGCACAAATAGAGCGTTGCGCCGCCGATGTCATCCGCCACGCCGATACGGCCGATGGGGACATGGCTGCCGACATGTCTGGCCTTTTCGTCGGTGCCCGTGGCAAAGGCGGTCATCCGGCTCTGGAAGGGACCGGGCGCGAAGGCGTTGACGGTGATGCGCCGCGCCGCGAGTTCGATCGCCAGCGTGCGCGTCAGGTGGTGAACGGCGCCCTTGGACGCGGTATAGGAATAGGCGTCGTCGGCCAGCGGCTGCGTGCCCATCACCGAGCCCAGATTGATGACGCGGGCCGGATCGGCATCGCTGGCCGCGGCTTCCAGCAGCGGCAGCAATTCGCGCGTCAGATGAAAGACGGCGGTGACGTTGACGGCGAACACCTTGGCCCAGCCGCTATAGGGAAAATCCTCCAGCGAGGCGCCCCAGGATATGCCGGCATTGTTGACGAGGATGTGCAGCTTCTCGGTGCGCGCCTTGACCTCGCTGACCAGCGCGGCAATGCCTGCTTCGCTCGAGACGTCACCGGCGAAGCCTTCGGCACTGCCGGAGCCGCCGAGCCCCTTCAACTCAGCGGCGACCTTGATGCAATCCTCGCCCTTGCGCGAGGCGATCATCACGGTAGCGCCGGCTTGGACCAAAGCGGTCGCCACCATGCGGCCGATGCCGGTCGCGGCTCCCGTCACCAGCGCTGTCTTGCCGGCGACTGAGAACAGTTCTTCCAGATAGCTCATCGCAATTCCTCCGCGCCTCTCTGCTCACGGTCTGGGGCGAAAGGGCTCGCGTTGACAAGGCTACCCGAAGTACGGTCATCCTTGCCACGGGTAAAGTGCCCCAGATGCGTGAAAGGGTTGGAGACCGATGGCGGACATGAATCTCGGCATGACCGAGCGGCTGAAGCCGATCCACGCCCGCGTCGCCACCATGGTGCGCGATGAGATCATGCCGCTCGATCATGAGTTTTTGAGCGAGGTCGGCAAGGGCGGCGACCGCTGGGTCTACACCGCGCGGCAGACCGAGATCCTCGAAGGGTTGAAGAAGACGGCCAAGGAGCGCGGTCTGTGGAATTTCTGGCTGACCGGGTCCGAGCGCGGCTACGGGCTCTCGACCGTTGAATATGCCTATCTCGCCGAGGAGATGGGCAAGGCGCATCTCGGCGCCGAGACCTTCAACTGCTCGGCGCCCGACACCGGCAATATGGAGGTGCTGGAGCGCTATGGCTCGGAGGATCACAAGCAGGCATGGCTGGCGCCGCTGCTCGAGGGGAAAATGCGCTCGGCCTATCTGATGACCGAGCCGGACGTCGCTTCCTCCGACGCCACCAACATCGCCATGCGCTGCGAAAGGCAAGGCGACGACTATCTACTCAACGGCGAGAAATGGTGGGCGTCGGGGGCCGGGGACCCGCGCTGCGCCATCTACATTGTCATGGTTCGCACCGGCGGCGAAGCCGATCCGCAGCACCGCCGCCACTCAATGATCCTGGTGCCGTCCGGCACCAAGGGCGTGACCAAGCTGCGGCCGATGCAGGTCTATGGCAACGACGACGCGCCGCATGGCCACATGCATCTTCGCTTCGACAATGTGCGGGTGCCGGCCGGAAACCTGATCCTCGGCGAGGGCAGGGGGTTCGAGATCGCCCAGGGGCGGCTTGGCCCCGGCCGCATCCACCATTGCATGCGCGCCATCGGCCAGGCCGAAATGGCGCTGGAGCTGCTGTGCCAGCGCTCGGTGCGCCGCGAGGCCTTCGGCCAGCCCTTGGCCAAGCTTGGCGCCAATTTCGACATCATCGCCGAATGCCGCATGGAGATCGAGATGGCGCGGCTGCTCTGCCTCAAGGCGGCGTGGATGATCGACCAGGGCGATGCGCGCGCAGCCGCGCCCTGGATCAGCCAGATCAAGGTCATCGCACCGCGCGTCGCGCTCAAGGTCACCGACGAGGCCGTGCAGATCTTCGGGGCGCAAGGCATCAGCCAGGACACGCCGCTGGCACGCTCATGGACGCATCTGCGAACCCTGCGCCTCGCCGACGGGCCGGACGCCGTGCACCGCCGGCAGGTGGCGCGTACGGAGCTCAGGAAATACACGCAGGAAAAGGTCTGAGCGGATGAAGGCCATTATCGCCCGCGATTTCGCGCCGCTCGACCAGCTCGTCCATGCCGACAATCTGAAGGAACTGGTCGGCTGGCATCTCCCCGGCAAGGTTCGGCCGGTCATCGAAGGCACTTATCCGCTGGCCGATGCCGCCGCCGTGGTGACGCGCGTGCTTGGCCGTGGCGCATCCGGCAAGCTCATCCTCAAACTGTAAGGAGCCCCGCCATGGCGATCCCCTCAGACATGAAAGCACTGCTGCTGACCGGCGACGGCTACACCAGGACGCCCTCCGGCAGTGCGCTGGAGGCGATGGAGCCGTATCTCAAGCTTGGCAGCATCGGCGTGCCGACGCCCGGACCGAGCCAGGTTCTGATCAAGGTCAGGCTCGCCTCGATCAACCCGTCCGACGTCATGTTCATCAAGGGCCAGTACGGTCAGCCGCGCGCCAAGGGCCAGCCGGCCGGCTTCGAGGGTGTCGGCACGGTCGTTGCCAGCGGCGACGAGCCCTATGCGAAAAGCCTGATCGGCAAGCGCATCGCCTTCACCACCGGCGTCACCAATTGGGGCGCGTGGGCGGACTATGCAGTTGCCGAAGCTGCCGGCTGCATTCCGCTGCTCGACACGGTCCGCGACGAGGATGGCGCGGCGATGATCGTCAACCCGCTCACGGCGCTCGCCATGTTCGACATCGTCAAGGAGACGGGCGAAAAAGCCTTCATTATGACCGCCGGCGCCAGCCAGCTTTGCAAGCTGATCGCGGGTCTCGCCAAGGAGGCTGGGTTCCGGCCGATCGTCATCGTGCGCCGCGACGAGCAGATTCCGCTGTTGAAGGAGATCGGGGCGGCCCATGTGCTCAACGAGAAGGCGCCGGATTTCAAGGCAGCACTACGCGATGTGGTCAAGGCCGAGCAGCCGCGCATCTTACTCGATGCGGTGACCGGGCCGCTGGCCTCGGCGATCTTCGACGCCATGCCGAAGCGCTCGCGCTGGATCATCTATGGGCGGCTCGATCCGGACCCCACTGTCATCCGAGAGCCCGGCCAGATGATCTTCCAACACAAGCACATTGAAGGCTTCTGGCTGGTCGAATGGATGCGCCACTTCCGCGACAAGCGCGGCCCGGCGATCATGGAAGCACAGAAGCGCTTTTCGGATGGGCGCTGGTCGACCGACGTGACGGCGGTGCTACCGCTGGATGAGGCGATGGCGAAGGTCCCGGCGGAGCTGGCCAAGCCGAACGGGAAGGTGTTTATCAGGCCGTGACTTTCTACCCTCCCCCTTGTGGGGAGGGTCGACGAAGAGCAATTTTGCTCTTTCGTCGGGGTGGGGGTCTTGGCTCCTACCTCTGTTATTCGCGGGAGCGCTGGACCGACGTTAGTTGGCGCTGCACCCCCACCCCGGACCTGCGGTCCGACCCTCCCCACAAGGGGGAGGGTAAGCGGAGCTACTCCGCCGGCTCGACATTGGCGTACGCCGCTTCCTCAAGCTCCCGCTTCAGCCTCGCTTCCTCATGCGTCTTCGGCGTGACGAAGCGGCCGAGCAGGAGGTAGGCGACCGGGGTCAGGAAAAGCGTCGAGACGGTGGCGAGACCCAGCCCGCCGACGATGACCCAGCCGAGCGCGATGCGCGCTTCGGCACCGGCGCCGGCGGCCAGCACCAGCGGGACCCCGCCGAGGATGGTGCAGATCATCGTCATCATCACCGGCCGCAGGCGGATGATCGAGGCCTGCTCGATCGCCTCGCGCACGCCGAGGCCGCGGTCGCGCAGCTGGTTGGCGAATTCGACGATGAGGATGCCGTTCTTGGCCATGACGCCGACCAGAAGCACGAGGCCGATCTGGCTGTAGGCATTGAGGCTGGTGCCTGACAAAAGCAGCGCAAAGATTGCGCAGGCAAGGCCGAGCGGGACCGTCGCCATGATGATGACGGCGCTGACGAAGCTTTCGAACTGGGCGGCAAGCACCAGGAGGATGATGACCAGCGCGAAGCCGAAAATGGTGATCATGGCGCTGTTGGTCTCGCCGAGCGTCGCGGCTTCGGCCAGCGGCAGGACGCGGCTGCCCGGCGGCAGCAGCGGGGCGGCGATCTGCTCGGCAACGCCGAGCGCGTCACCCAGTGCGAAATTGCCGTTCAGGTTCGAGGTGATCGCCACCGAAGGCTGCTGCTGTTCGCGGGTCAGCGACGGCGGCACGGCGCGCTCGGTCAGCGTGGCGATGGTCGACATTGGCACGAAGCGGCCGTCGGCGGTCTTCAGGAAGATGTTTTCCAGATCGGTCGGATCATTGATCGGGTTGGTGGTCGAGACCAGCTTCACGCCATAGCTGCGGTCGGCGATGTAGACATCGACGACATCGTTGCCGTCGAGCATCGCCTGCAAGGTGTTGGCGAGCCCTGATATGTCGATGCCGAGATCGGAGGCGCGCTCGCGGTCTATGGCCACCGCCAGCTGCGGCTGCGTCGGGTCGATGGAAAGCCGCGGCGTCTGGAAGCGCGGATCGGCCTGCATCCGGGCGATGATCTTCACCGCCGCGTCGCCGAGCGCCTTGCGGTCGTTGCCGACCAGCGCGAATTGCAGGCCGTTGCCGGCGCCGCGAATGCCGAGGCTATTGGCCTGCACCGGGAAGATGCGCACGGATGGCACCTGCCGGGTCAGCTGGCTTATCTGCGCCATGATCTCCTGCTGGCTGCGCGTGCGCTCGTCCCACGGCGCCAGCGTCATCACCATGAAGCCGGAATTGTAGGCGCCGTTCTGGCCGGCGTTTTCGAAGGTCGAGACGATCTCGCCGGAATCGCGCAGCGGCTGGATCAGCCGCTCGATCTTCTGCATCTGCTGCGTGGTGTAATCGAGGCTGACGCCTTGCGGCGCGTTGATGCGCAACAGCACGACGGCGCGGTCCTCGCTCGGCGTCAGTTCCTGGCGGATGGTGCCGAACAGGCTGAAGGCGACGCCCGCAAACAGCACCGCAACCAGCAGCACGATCCACGGCGCGCCGAGGCAGGCATGCAAGGCGCGCTTGTAGGCCGCGTTCAGCCCGCCACCGACGCGCGCGCCAATGCCGTGACCGCCTTCATGGTGGAGCGATGCGCCGGTCAACATGCGCGAGGCCAGCATCGGGCACAGCGTCAGCGCCACCACGCAGGAGAGCAGCACCGACATGGCGAGGACGAAGCCGAATTCGCGAAACAGGCCGCCGGTCTGTCCCGGCAGGAAGGAGATCGGCACGAAAACGGCAACGAGCGTCAGCGTCGTGGCGATGACTGCGAAGAACACTTCTTGGGCGCCGAGCACGGCGGCGGCACGAGGCCCCATGCCTTCGTTGCGCCGTCGCACGATGTTTTCCAAAACGACGATGGCGTCGTCGACGACAAGGCCGGTCGCCAGCACCAGCGCCAGAAGCGTCAGAATGTTGATGGAGAAGCCTGCGAGATAGATGGCGGCGATGGTGCCGATCATGGCGACCGGCATTGACAGACCAGGGATCAGCGTCGCGCGCCAGTCGAGCAGGAAGATGTAGATGACGATCAGCACCATGGAGATCGACAGGCCGAGCGCGATCTCGACCTCGTGCACGGCGCCGTTGACGAAGACTGCGTCGTCGCTGGTGATCTTGATCGACATGCCCTTGGGCAGGTTTTCCTGCAGCTTGGCGACGGCTGCTTTCACTCCGGTGGAAATATCCAGCGTGTTCGATTCCGCCTGACGGATGATGCCAAGGCCAATGCCGGTCTTGCCGTCGGAGCGCAACGAGGTCTGGCCGATGTCGGGACCGAGCGTGACGGTGGCGACGTCGCGGATGCGCGTCGTGCCGCCGATGATGATGTTTTCGAATTCTTCCGGCGTCGTCACATCGGCCGTGGTGCGGACGATGAGATCCTGGTTGGTGGTGGTGATCGAACCGGCTGGTGAATCGAAAGCGACCGAGGCAAGCGCTGCCCTCAGATCGGCGACAGTGAAGCCGAGGCTGGCGAGCTTGTTCTGGTCGACATCGATGCGGAAGATCTTGTCGCGGTCGCCATAGACCTGAACGTCGGCGACGCCAGGCACGGCAGCCAGTTCGTCCTCGATCTGGTCCTGGACAATCACCGTCATGTCCTGCACCGACATGGTGTCGGAGGTGACGGCCAGTCGCATCACGGCATCGGAATTGGCATCGGCCTTGACGATGCGCGGCGGATCGGCGGTCTCCGGTATCATGTTGGCGACACGGCCGACCGCGTCGCGCACGTCGGAAGCGGCGACGTTCAAATCGACGCCGTCGTTGAACTCGATGGTGACGCGGCTCTGGCCGAAGGACGAGGTCGACGAGATCGACTTGACGCCGGATACGCGCGCGACCGCACCCTCGATGGTGTCGGTCAGTTCACGGTCGACGGTTTCGGCGGCGGCACCCTCGAAAGCCGTCGACACGGTGACCACGGCGCGGTCGACATCGGGCAGTTCGCGGATTTCGACGCCGTAGAAAGCGGCAAGACCGGCCACTGCGATCAGCGTGTTCAGCACGAAGGCCATGACCGGCCTGCGGATGAAAAGAGCGGTGAAGCCGGTTTCGCTGGCGGTGCTGACAGGCGCGGTCATGAGCCTTCGGCCGCGTCCGCGGCGCGCTGATCCTGGCCGGCGATGCGGACCGCGCCGCCTTCGCTGACGCTCTGGGTGCCCTCGGTCACAACCATGTCGCCATCCTCGATCTCGGCGTCGATCAGCACCGTCTCGGTGTTGCGCTGGATGATGCGCACGGGAACGCGCCTGGCCTTGCCGTCCTCGACCTGCCAGACATAGGCGCCGTCGGAACCCCACAGGATCGCCAGCGGGCTGACGGCCGGATAGGTGTCGCCGGGGAAGCGCATGGTGATGCCGAACGACATGCCGGCGCGCAGCGAATCCGCCGGATTGGCGATTGCAGCCTTGACCAGCAGGGTGCGGCTCTTTTCGTCGATGTGGTTGTCGATGGCCGACACGGTGCCGGTATAGGCCTTGCTCGGATTGGCGATCGGCGTCGCCGACAGTTGCGCGCCGACCTTGACGGCGGCGGCGAAGCGCTCGGGCACCAGGAAATCGACCAGGATGGAGGAGCGGTCGTCAAGCGTGGCGATCGCCGACTGGCTGGTGACGTAATTGCCGGCCGATATCGGCAGGATGCCGACCGTGCCGGCGATAGGGGCGACGATCGAACGACGCTGCAAGGCGAGTTCGGCATCCTGCAGCGCCAGTTTGGCGCCGGCCAGCACCACTTGGGCATCGGCGACGGCGACCGGGGTCGCGGCGTTGGAGGCCCTCAATGATTTCACCCGCTCGAGCTTGTCCTGGGCATCCTGCAAGGCGAGCTTGGCACGATCCTGCGAGATCACCTCGGTCTCGGAATCGAGAACAGCGATGATCTGCCCCTTGTCGACGCGGGTACCGGACTGGACGAGGAATTCAACCAGCCGGCCGGAGCTGTACGGGTTGACCGTCACCGACGCGTTGGCGCGGCCGGTGCCGATCGCCTGCAGGCGATCGTTGATGGTGGCCGTGCCCGCCGGCAAGGCAACGACATTTGCCGGCCGGCCGGCAGCGTTGCGACCGCCTGCCTGTTTCGTCGTGTCGACCGCGCCGGTTGTGGCGGGCGCCGAAGCATAGGTCCAGTCGATGCCCCAGCGTGCCAGAACCTCCGGCGCGCCCGGGAAGAATCGCGCCCAGGCGAGGACAGCCGCGACCAGGATCACAAGCGCAAAAACGATCTGTTTCCAGGCGACCATCGACACTCCGGTTGGCAAAACGTCTACCGGTTTCGCCAAGCAAAAAAACGCGCAGCGACGCACCCGGTATGTGCCAAGCCGCCGCAATATCATGGCTTTATGGCAATTCTGCCGCTTCCATGCACATTAAATCTGCGTAATTTTGCGCACCTGCGGCGGGGATTGAACGTGTCAGCGCAGGCTTTCGAGGTCGCGGATGCGCCTGGCGCTGTCGGCCTCGAGCTGCCTCGTGACGGCGCCGATCAGCGTCTCGGCGACAACGAACAGAGCGGCGGAAGAGTCCCACGCCGAAGGCACGGCGGTGCGTCCGGCAATGACATGGCGGGCGAAGCGGGCGATCGGCGATAGCCACTGGTCGGTGAACAGCACGATCTGAACGCCGCGCTGATGCGCGGTCTGGGCAAAGCGGACCAGACTGTCCTGATAGCGCCTGATGTCGAAGATCACCAGCACGTCGCGCTTGCCCATGTCGATCAGCCGGTCGCGCCAGATGCTCTCCTGGCCGGCAAGGTGATAGACATCGGGCTGGATGATGGCGAGATGGGCGGCCATGTAGCGTGCCAACGGATCGGTGAAGCGGCCGCCGATCAGGAATGTCTTGCCGCGCCGGTCGGCAAGCCTTGCGGCGATGTCGGCAAGCTGTCTGTCGGAGAGATGCCTGAAGGTCTCGCGCATATTGTCCAGCGTCGCCTCCAGCATTGGCGATACTGCACCGCTTGGGGAGGCCGGGTTGAGCGTGCGCGATGCCGGCGACTGCAATTGCGCCGCCAGTTCGTCCTGCAGCGCCGACTGGAATTCGGGATAGTTCTGGAACCCCAGCCTGGAGACAAAGCGCAGGATGGTCGGCGACGATACGCCGGCGGCGGCCGAGAACTCGGCGACCGTCTTCAGCCCGATCAGCGGATAGTTCGCAATCAGTGTCTGCGCGGCGCGGCGCTCGCCGGCCGGCATCGTGCCGATGCGGTCCGAAATCAGTTCGGCAATGCTGGAAATCATCGTTTTCCCCACCCCTGAGCCCGTCCGGACCGCTTCCCCGAAATCGCGTTTGACAAAGCCGGACAAACTGTATGAAATCATCCACAGGGACGCAATGAGGCAAAATACGTAACATAAGATACAGCGCTCCCCAGGGGACGGCAGACTATGGAGAGAGCACGGCCCGCCAGCCTTGCATCGTCTGATACCGTAGGGGTAACGAACCCCGGCGGGTCCAGCCCTTTCGTGCTGACCTGCGACCACGCTTCCAACTTCCTGCCATCCGAATTCGGCACGCTTGGCCTGCCGGCCGAGGACCTCTCCCGCCACATCGCCTGGGACCCCGGCGCGCTGCCGGTGGCCCGCCGCATGGCGGCAGCGCTCGATGCGACGCTGGTCGAAACCCGCATCTCGCGCCTGGTCATCGACTGCAACCGTCCGCTCGACGCACCGGACCTGGTGCCGCCCGTCAGCGAGACGACGGCCATTCCGGGCAATGCCGGCCTGTCGGACAGTGAGCGCGCCGAGCGCATCGCTTTGTCGTGGCGGCCGTTCCACGACACGATCGCATCGATCATCGACGACCGGCAGGCGCGTGGGCAGGAGACCCGTCTGGTGTCGGTGCATTCCTTCACCCCCGTCTACAAGGGCAAGAAGCGGCCCTGGCATATCGGCATCATCCATGATGACGACCGCCGGCTGGCGTCGCCGCTGATAGCGGCGCTGCAGCGGCTCTCCGGCGTCACTGTCGGCATCAACGAGCCCTATTCGCCGGCCGACCGCGTATATTTCACTTTGGAGCGCCATGCACGCTCGCGCGGCCTTGCCTGCGCAATGATCGAAATCCGCAACGACGAGATCTCCGGCGAGACCGGGCAGCGGAAATGGGCGGATCTGCTCACGGGCATTTTTTCTGACCTGGAACCCGAGGAGGCCAAGGGTTCCCGGCGACACGCAATGGGAAAGTCAGTTCAATCGGCCAGCTAGAAAAACAGGGGACGAAAATGGCAGGACCGGACAAATCAGACGCTGAAAGATCGGAGGATGTAAAAACCCTCCATAGCATGGGCTATGCCCAGGAGTTGGCTCGCCGCATGAGCGGCTTCTCGAATTTCGCAATTTCCTTTTCGATCATTTGTATTCTGGCGGGCGGCATCACGTCCTTCCCGCTGGCCATGGCGACCGGCAGCGGCTTCGAGGCGACTGTCGGCTGGGTCATCGGCGGCGTCTTTGCACTTGTCGTTGCCGCGTCCCTTGGCCAGATCGGCTCGGCCTACCCAACGGCCGGCGGTCTCTACCACTGGTCGTCAATTCTCGGCGGGCGCGGCTGGGGCTGGGCCACGGCCTGGATCAACTTGCTCGGCCTGGTCTTCGTCGTCGCCTCGGTCAATGTCGGCGTCTACGCGCTGTTCAAGGACCTTGTCTGGTCCGGCGTGTTCGGCAACGACGTCTCCGCGTGGGGCTATCAGGAGCAGGTGATCGGCGTTGTGATCATCACGGTCGCACAGGCGCTGATCAACCATTTCGGTATCAGGCTCACCACCATGCTGACGGATTTCTCGGGCTACCTCATTCTGGTCGTCGCCGTCGTGTTGACCGCGATGTTCCTGATCTGGGGCGCAAGCTGGGATTTCTCGCGGCTCACCACCTTCGTCAACAACACCGGTGATCCAGGCGCAGGCTACGTTCCGACCGCACGGACGGCACTCGTCGCCTTCCTGATCGGCCTGCTCTACCCACTCTACACCATCACCGGCTTCGACGCTTCGGCCCACACGTCCGAAGAGACCCACAATGCCCGCGTGGCGGTGCCGCGCGGCATGATCCATTCGGTCCTGTGGTCGCTGGTGTTCGGCTTCGTCATGGCCGTTTCGTTCGTACTGGCCAGCCCCGATCTGGCAGCGACGGCCAAGGATGGCGCCAATGCCTGGTTCAATCTCTTCAACAACCTGCCGGCACCATTCCTGCTGAAGAGCATCATTGCCATCGCAATCGTGCTGGCGAACTTCATCTGCGCTCTCGCCGGACTGACGTCGACCTCGCGCATGATCTTTGCCTTCGCGCGTGACGGCGGCCTGCCCGGTTCGTCGGTGTGGAAAACCGTCAGCCCGACATGGCGCACGCCGGTGGCGGCGATCTGGCTCGGAGCGGTGCTCGCGGTCGCAGCGACATTGTACTCGCCGGCTTTTGCCGCACTGGCGGCCGGCTGTGCATTGTTCCTCTACGTGTCCTACGCCATGCCCGTGGCCGCCGGCCTGCTTGCCGAGGGCAAGAGCTGGACCGAATTCGGCCCGTTCCGCCTCGGCATCTGGTCCAAGCCGTTCGCCGTCATCACGGTGCTTGGCGTTCTGGTGCTGATGTATGCCGGCATCCAGCCGCCCTTCGACATCCTGATCAACTATGCCATCGGCCTGATCGTTCTGCTCGTGGTGCTGTGGTTCGGCATCGAATCGCGCCGCTTCAAGGGCCCGCCGATCGGCGCCGACATTGCTCGCCGCGCTTCCGAGATCGCGGCCGCGGAAGCAGCCGTCGGCCAGACGGCAGGCTAACAGCAAAGACTAGATGCTCCGGCCGGCGCAAGCCGACCGGGGCAGGGCCGGCCAGCTAAGAACGCAAAGGGGACTACAATGGCAGCACCGGGTTATTCAGACACAGACAAGGCGGAAGACGTAAAGCACCTCCATTCCATGGGCTACGCCCAGGAACTTGAGCGGCGGCTAAGCCGCTTCTCCAACTTCGCCGTTTCCTTCTCCATCATCTGCATCCTGTCGGGCGGCATCAATTCGCTGGCGCAGGCAACGTCGGGCGCCGGTGGCATCGGCATCGGCATCGGCTGGCTGGTCGGCTGCTTCGTCTCGCTGACCTTCGCGGTCGCCATGTCGCAGATCAGCTCGGCCTATCCGACGGCCGGCGGCCTCTATCACTGGGGTTCGATCCTCGGCAATCGCGGCACTGGCTGGGTGACGGCCTGGCTCAACCTGCTCGGCCTGATCACCGTGCTCGGCGCCATCAATGTCGGCACCTGGACGTTCTTCATCGGCGCCTTCGGGCCGACGCTCGGCATCGAGGGTACGCTGACCAATCAGATGATCTTCCTGGTCATCATCACTGGCGCCCAGGCGCTGATCAACCATCTCGGCATCAAGCTGACTGCGAAGTTGACCGACTTTTCGGGTTACCTGATCTTCTTCGGCTCGATCCTGATTGCTGTCGTCTGCCTGTTCTCCGCCGAGACCTGGGATTTCAGCCGGCTCTTCACCTTCCACAACTACTCGGGTGAGGCCGGCGCCAGCGTCTGGCCGTCCGTCTCGAACGCCTGGGTGTTCGCTCTCGGCCTTCTGCTGCCGATCTACACCATCACCGGCTACGATGCTTCGGCACACACTTCCGAGGAAACCATCAAGGCGGCCTCATCGGTGCCGCGTGCGATGGTGATGTCGGTTATCTGGTCGGCGGTCTTCGGCTATTTGTTCCTGGCCGCCTTCGTGCTGATGATCCCCAACATGGACGACGCCGCCAAGCAGGGTTGGAACGTGTTCTTCTGGGCCTTCGACCAGCGCGTCAGTCCCGGCCTCAAGGAGTTCGTCTACCTCGTCGTGTTCATCGCCCAGCTGTTGTGCGGCCTCGCAACCGTCACCTCGGCTTCGCGCATGATCTTTGCCTTCTCGCGTGACGGCGGCCTGCCGGGCTCGTCGGCACTGGCCAAGGTCAGCCCGACCTATCGCACGCCGGTGGCGGCGATCTGGACGGCGTCGGTCCTGTCGGTGCTGTTCGTCTGGGGTTCGACGCTGGTTTCGGTCGCCGGTACTTCGGCCTACACCATCGTCGTGTCCTGCACCGTCATCTTCCTGTTCCTGTCCTTCACCGTGCCGATCGTGCTCGGCATGCTGGCCTGGGGCACGCCGAAGTGGGACAAGATGGGACCGTGGAACCTGGGCCGTGGCATCTTCATGCTGTTCGGGGTCCTTTCCATAGTGTCGATGATCCTGATCTTCATCATCGGCATCCAGCCGCCGAACGACTGGGCGCTGTACATCACCGTCGGCTTCTTCATCCTGACGGCGATTGTCTGGTTCGCCTTCGAGCGTAATCGCTTCCAGGGTCCGCCGCTGGGCGATATCATCGCGGCGCGTCAGGCAGCGATCAAGGCTGCCGAACAGGCTGTCGGCGAAACCGGCCACTGACGTCACCATCATGGCCATGGCCGGCGTGCAGCCGGCTATGGTTTCGTCCTCAACGACCAAGCACTGGAGTGCCAAAGGAATGGCCGGAAATTTCTCGTTCGATCAGTTGAAGAAAGCGGTCTCCAATGGCGAGATCGACACGGTGCTGGCCTGCATCGTCGACATGCAGGGGCGGCTGGCTGGAAAGCGTTTCCTGGCGCAGTACTTTGTGGATTCTGCTCATGACGAGACGCATGGCTGCAACTATCTGCTCGCCGCCGACATCGATATGGAGCCGGTGCCGGGCTACAAGGCGGCAAGCTGGTCGAAAGGCTATGGCGACTTCGTCATGAAGCCGGACCTGGCGACGCTGCGGCGCATTCCGTGGCTGGAAAAGACGGCGCTGGTGATCTGCGACGTGCTCGACCACCACACCCATGACGACCTGCCGCATTCGCCGCGCGCGATGCTGAAAAAGCAGGTCAAGCGGCTCACCGAACGCGGCTATATCGGCTACTTCGCCTCGGAGCTCGAATTCTATCTGTTCAACGAGACCTATGATTCCGCCCGCAAGAAGCACTGGCAGGGCCTCGATACCGCTTCGCCCTATATTGGCGACTACCAGATCGGCATCACCACCAAGGAAGAAGGCGTCATGCGCCGGCTTCGCAACGAGATGGAAGCGGCCGGCATTCCGATCGAGAATTCCAAGGGCGAATGGGGCCCGGGCCAGGAAGAGATCAATGTGCGCTATGCCGAAGCGCTCGACATGGCCGACCGCCACGTCATCCTGAAGAACGGCGCCAAGGAGATTGCCGAGTCCGAAGGCAAGTCGATTTCCTTCATGTCGAAATACAATTACGGGCTCGCCGGTAATTCCAGCCACATCCACAATTCGCTGTGGAGCGCCGACGGCAAGACGCCATTGTTCTTCGACAAGAAGGCGGACTGGACTTTGTCCACGCTTGGCCAGCAATGGGCGGCTGGGCAACTGAAATATGCCAGGGAGTTTACCTGGTTCCTGGCGCCCTACATCAACTCCTACAAGCGCTTCCAGGCCGGCACCTTCGCACCGACCAAGATCATGTGGAGCGAGGACAACCGCACCGCCGGCTTCCGCCTGTGCGGTGAGGGCACCAAGGGCATCCGCATGGAATGCCGCATCGGCGGCGCCGACCTGAACCCCTATCTCGCTTTCGCGGCGCTGATCGCCGCCGGCCTTGCCGGCATCGACGAGAAGCTCGAACTGCAGAAGCCGTTCGTCGGCGATGCCTACCAGGCCTCGCGCCTGCCGGAGATCCCGAAAACGCTGCGTGACGCCACCGAGACGCTGGCCAAGTCGAAGATGCTGAAGCAGGCGCTCGGCGACGATGTGCTCGAACATTATGTCCACACCGCAAAGTGGGAGCAGTTCGAATACGACCGCCGCATTACGGATTGGGAACTGCACAGAGGGTTCGAGCGGTACTAAAACTTTATACAGCTTTAATGTTGACAATGTGGTGAAGTTAGTACCATATGGTACCTGTAAACTGCAGTGCTACATTGAGGAGTTTGCGATGTCCAAATATGCGCCGCTCAAGGATTTTCTCATTGCCCAAAATGTCGATCGCGTCCCGATGTCATTCGCCGAAATCGAGAGAGTGCTCAATCTGCCGCTGCCCGCATCGAAGCAATACCCTGCATGGTGGAGCAACAATCCGAGCAACAATCCCATGACAAGGGAGTGGCTTGAGGCTGGGTTCGAGACCGAATCCGTCAATATAGGGAGTGGGAAACTGGTATTTCGCCGCGTTCGCAAAGTGCCGATTTCGGCGCCGCCCAGTGGTAGCGTGCCTGCCGCGCCAAAGGAGGCGCGCGCGGATCGCCACCCCGGTTTTGGTTTCATGAAGGGCCTGATAACAATCGAGGCCGGATTTGATATCACCAAACCTTTCGATGACGAGCCATGGGACCGGGGCTATCTGGGCGGTGAGGCTGACGCGCGTGACGGCAAACTTGCGGTGAGTAAATGAGCGAAGGGCCAAACCTGCTTCTGGATACATGTGCGATGATCTTTGTCGCCAACGATAGTCTGATCGATCCGCACGCAAGCCGGGAGATTTCGGAAGCGGCCTATGACGGCCGTCTGTATCTTTCGCCGATGTCGGCATGGGAGATCGGAATCGGCGTAGCCAAGGGCCGGCTCAATCTGCCATTGACGCCACTCGACTTCGTGGAGCGTTTCATCGACCGAATGTCGGCAAAGCTCAGCGCTATCTCACCAGCCATTCTGATTGCGTCATCCAACCTGCCCGGTCCGCCTCATGGTGATCCCATGGATCGGATACTGATGGCAAGTGCGAGAGCGTTGGACATGGTTCTGGTGACGCGTGACGAGCCCATCCTTCGCTATGGCCGCAACGGCCATCTGCGTACGCTAGCCTGCTAAACTGGAGCATCCTTTGGAAACCGTAAAACTCAAATCGCCCATCGATGGTTCGATCTATGCCGAGCGACCGATCGCGACCGACCAGGCGATCAATGCCGCGGTCGAGCGCGCCAAAGCGGCGCAGGAGAAGTGGGCGCTGAAGCCGATCGTCGAGCGCGGCAAATTTATGCTGGCGATGCTCGAAGCGCTGGTCGCGATGACCGACGAGATCGTGCCGGAGATCGCCTGGCAGATGGGGCGACCGGTGCGCTATGGCGGCGAGTTCGGCGGCGTCAGGGAACGCACCAATTACATGGTCGAGATCGCTGAAGCCGCGCTGAAATCCGTGCCGGCATCCAACCCGAAGGACGGCTTCCGACGCTATGTGAAGAAGGATCCGCTCGGCGTCGTCATGGTGATCGCGCCGTGGAACTATCCCTATCTGACCGCCGTCAACACCATCGTGCCGGCACTGATGGCCGGCAATACTGTTATCCTCAAACATGCGGCGCAGACGCTGCTGGTCGGCGAACGGTTCCAGCAGGCGTTCGACAAGGTTGGGCTGCCCAAGGGCGTGTTCCAGAATGTCGTGCTGAACCATGCCCAGACTGAGAAGCTGCTCGGCTCGGGCAAGATCGACCATGTCAATTTCACCGGTTCGGTCGGCGGCGGCCGCGCCATCGAGAAGGCGGCGGCCGGCACCTTCATGACGCTCGGGCTCGAACTCGGCGGCAAGGATCCGGCCTTTGTGCTGCCCGACGCCAAGCTCGACCATGCGGTGTCCAATCTGGTCGACGGCGCCTTCTACAATTCCGGCCAGTGCTGCTGCGGCATCGAGCGCGTCTATGTGCATGAGAAGGTCTACGACCAGTTCGTCGAAGGTTTCATCGCCGAGACGAAGAATTATGTGGTCGGCAATCCGCTGGAACAGGCGACGACAATGGGGCCGATGGCGCAGGCGCGCTTTGCCGACCTGATCCGCGAGCAGAAGGCCGAGGCGCTGCGCAAGGGTGCAATCGCACACATCAATATGAAGGTGGCTAACGACAAGGCCGGCTCGCCCTATCTGGCGCCGGAAGTGCTGACCGGCGTCGACCACCAGATGAGCGTCATGCGCGAGGAAAGTTTTGGCCCGATCGTTGGCATCATGAAAGTGCGCAACGACGAGGAGGCGATCGCGCTGATGAACGACAGCCCCTACGGGCTGACCGCTTCGATCTGGACCGGCGATATCGAGCATGCGGTGGCGATCGGCGACCGCGTCGAGACCGGCACCGTGTTCATGAACCGCTGCGACTACCTCGATCCGGCGCTGGTCTGGACCGGCGTCAAGGACACCGGCAAAGGCGTCGCCCTTTCGGCGCTCGGCTACGACAATCTGACCCGGCCGAAATCTTTCCATCTGCGCGAAGCCATCTGATTTTTTGAAAGACAAGACATGTCCAAGCTGATCTCCAAATGGAACTACCCGACCACCGTCCGCTTCGGCGCCGGGCGCATCAAGGAACTGCCTGAGGTGCTCGCTGCCACCGGCATTAAGCGGCCGCTATTCGTCACCGATCCGGGGTTGGCGAAACTGCCGGTCGTCGCTTCGACGCTGAAAATCCTCGACGACGCCAAGGTATCCTATGGCGTGTTCTCCGAGGTGAAGCCGAACCCGGTCGATTCCAACCTCACCGCCGGCATCGCCGTGTTCAAGAAGGGCAAGCATGACGGCGTCATCGCCTTCGGCGGCGGTTCAGCGCTCGATCTCGGCAAGCTGATCGCGTTCCAGGCTGGCCAGACGCGGCCGATCTGGGACTTTGAGGATGTCGGCGACTGGTGGACGCGCGCCAATTCGGATGCCATCGCGCCGATCATCGCCGTGCCGACCACTGCCGGCACAGGCTCGGAAGTCGGGCGTGCCGGCGTCATCACCAATGAGGCGACGCACACCAAGAAGGTCATCTTCCATCCGAAGCTTTTGCCGGCAATCGTTATTGCCGATCCGGAACTGTCGGTCGGCATGCCCGGCTTCATCACCGCCGGCACCGGCATGGATGCGCTGGCACATTGCCTCGAAGCCTATTGCGCGCCGGGCTATCACCCGATGGCCGACGGCATTGCCGTCGAAGGTGTGCGCCTGGTGTTCGAGAACCTGCCCAAGGCCTACGCCAACGGCAAGGACCTTGTCGCGCGCGCCCACATGATGAGTGCGGCCGCGATGGGTGCTGCCGCCTTCCAGAAGGGTCTTGGCGCCATCCACTCGCTGTCGCATCCGATCGGCGCGCTCTACGACACCCATCACGGCATGACGAATGCGGTGTTCATGCCCTACGTGCTGGCCTTTAACCGGGACTCGATCGAAGAACGCATCGCCCGGCTTGCCGCCTATTGCGGAATCAAGGGCGGGTTCAACGGTTTTGCCAAAGCGATCGTCAAGCTGCGCAAGGAATTGAAGGTGCCGCATGCACTGCCCGGCCTGATCAAGGGGCTCGACATGGACAAGAAGCGCAAGGGGCTGATCGCCGACATGGCGGTGGTCGATCCGACAGCCGGCGGCAACCCGGTCAAGCTGACCAAGAAAGCAGCGCTGACGCTGCTCGAAAACTCTATCGCCGGTACGGTCTGAGGCGGTTTCCTGTGCCGGAATTGATCTGGAAACGAGGGGAAAGGAAAGGGCAAAGGGGCAAGAGACAAGGCTATAAACCATTAGCCGGGAAATTAAGTCGAGGCTAATTGCTACAGCCGGTTAAAAAGAGTTAACTTTTCGTACCGCCGGGGGCCAGTTTCAAAAAGCTTTCATCTGGCTGTCATATGAAACCGATACCGCATCGCAGGCGTCCAGGACGCCAGTTCAACGGAGAGAACACATGTTCAAGTTCACAGGGAAAGTGCTTTCCCTTTCGGCCGTCGCCCTCATGGCGACCTCTGCTATCTCGTCGGCCCAGTCCATGGATGAACTGGTTGCCGCTGCGAAGAAGGAAGGCCAGCTCACGACCATCGCGCTGCCGCATGACTGGTGCGGCTACGGCGCCGTCATCGACGGCTTCAAGGCAAAGTATCCTGAGATCACCATCAACGAACTCAACCCCGATGCCGGCTCCGGCGACGAGGTCGAGGCGATCAAGGCCAACAAGGACAACAAGGGCCCGCAGGCGCCCGACGTCATCGACGTTGGCCTGTCCTTCGGCCCGACCGCCAAGGCTGACGGCCTGATCCAGCCCTACAAAGTGTCGACCTGGGACTCGATCCCCGACAGCGCCAAGGATGCCGATGGTTACTGGACCGGCGACTACTATGGCGTGCTATCCTTCCTGGTGAACAAGGACCTCGTCAAGGAAGCGCCTGCTGACTGGGCTGACCTGCTGAAGCCGGAATTCGCCAACACCGTGGCGCTTGCCGGCGACCCGCGCGCCTCGAACCAGGCCATCCAGGCCGTCTACGCGGCCGGCATTTCCGGTGGTGCGGCTGCCGGCGAAGCTGCTGGCACTGCTGGTCTCGACTTCTTCAAGAAGCTTAACGCCGCCGGCAATTTCGTGCCGGTCATCGGCAAACCGGCGACCCTGGCACAAGGCCAGACGCCGATCCTGGTGACCTGGGATTACAATGCACTTGCCGGTCGCGACACGCTGAAGGGCAATCCGCCCGTCGACGTCGTCGTGCCCAAGACCGGTGTCGTTGCCGGCGTCTATGTGCAGGCGATCAGTGCTTTCGCACCGCATCCGAACGCTGCCAAGCTCTGGCTTGAGTATCTCTACTCCGACGAAGGCCAGATCGGCTGGCTGAAGGGCTATTGCCACCCGATCCGCTTCAACGATCTTGCCAAGAACGGCAAGCTCCCGGCCGACGTGATGGCCAAGCTGCCGCCGGCCGAGGCTTACGCTGCCGCGGTGTTCCCGACGCTGGACGAGCAGGGCAAGGCAAAGGAAGCCGTCACCAAGAACTGGGATGCCGTCGTCGGCGCCAACGTCAAGTAAGGCTTGAAACCAACCGGGCGGCCTCGCGGCCGCCCGGTGTTCCTCGGAGACGGTAGCCGGCGCATGACAGATATCTCGCTTTCCGATCACGCAGTTGCCGGGAAGACCGCGCCCCCCAGTGAGGCGCGTGCAATGCGACTGCCGACGCAATGGCTCGGCGTTGCGCCATTCTTCATCTTCGCCATCATGTTCCTGATCCTACCCACGCTCTATCTGATGCTGGGTGCATTCCAGAACGATGCCGGCGAATTCACGTTCGAAAACATAGCAGCACTGGCGCAGCCATCGATTGTCGCCGCCTACTGGATCTCGCTCAAGGTCAGCCTTTCCTCGTCGCTGATCGGCGCCTTCGCAGGTCTCGGCATCGCCATCGCCATCGTGCGCGGCGGCCTGCCGGAGTGGATACGTTCGGCGACGCTGACATTCTCCGGCGTGGCTTCCAATTTCGCCGGCGTACCGCTGGCCTTCGCCTTCATCGCCACGCTCGGACGCCTCGGTCTCGCCACGGTGCTGCTCAACACCGTGTTCGGCCTCAACATTTATGCGCACGGCTTCAACATCCTATCGTTCTGGGGCCTGACGCTGACCTATGTCTATTTCCAGATTCCCCTAATGGTGGTCATCATCACGCCGGCGATCGACGGCTTGAAGAAGGAGTGGGGCGAGGCTGCGGCGACGCTTGGCGCCACCCAGACGCAATACTGGCGCATGGTGGTCATCCCGGTGATCTGGCCGAGTTTCCTCGGCACGGTCATCCTGCTCTTCGCCAATGCCTTCGGCGCCATCGCCACCGCCTATGCGCTGACCGGCTCTTCACTCAACATCGTACCGATCCTGCTCTATGCGCAGATACGCGGTGACGTGCTGCACAATGCCCATCTCGGCTATGCGATCGCCTTCGGCATGATCGTCATCACCGGGCTGGCCAATGTCTTCTACATTTGGTTCCGGACGCGCTCGGAGAGGTGGCTGAAATGAAGTCCGGAAAATTCTGGGCCTGGGTCGTCTTCGGGCTGGGCGCGGCCTATTTCTTCATTCCGCTGATCGCGACGGTGGAATTTTCCTTGCGCATGCGGCGCGGCGCTTATTCCTTCGACGCCTATCAGATCGTGCTTGGCGACCCTCGTTTTCAGGCGACCTTTGGCTACTCAGTGCTTGCCGCCATCTTCACCATCATTCTGGGCGTGTTGATCGTGGTGCCCGCCGCCTACTGGATTCGACTGCGCCTGCCGCAACTGCGGCCGATCGTAGAGTTCATCACGCTGCTGCCGCTGGTCATTCCCGCCATCGTCATCGTCTTCGGCTATATCAGGATGTACGGTTCGAATTCGCCGCTGCCGTTCCTGGCGACCGACATGGGCACAAATGCCTTGCTGGTCATCGGCTATGCAATGCTGGCGCTGCCCTACATGTATCGCGCGGTCGATACCGGACTGCGCACCATCGACGTCAGGACGCTGACCGAAGCGGCGCAGATCCTTGGCGCCGGTTGGGGCACGATCATTGGTCGTGTGATCCTGCCCAATGTGCTGATCGCCGTGCTGTCGGGCGCCTTCCTTACCTTCGCCATCGTCATTGGCGAATTCACCATGGCCAGCTTGCTCAACCGGCCCGCCTTCGGCCCCTATCTGCAAAACGTTGGCGCCAACCGCGCCTATGAGCCGGCGGCGCTTGCCATCATCGCCTTCGCCATCACCTGGGGCTGTATGTCGCTGATCCAGATCCTGTCCCGTTTCGCGCCGAGATCGGCGAACCGCCCGAACTGATCGACAAAGTACTGATCGAAAGAAAAAGCCATGGCCGAACCATTCCTCTCCATCCAGCATGTGCGAAAATCCTTCGGCGCCACCACCGTGGTCGAAGATTTCAATCTTGATGTCGAGCCGGGCGAGTTCGTTTCCTTCCTTGGGCCATCGGGTTGCGGCAAGACCACCGTGCTGCGCATGGTCGCCGGTTTCGAAGAGCCGTCGGCGGGCAAGATCGTCGTCGCAGGCAAGGACATCACGAGGCTGAAGCCCAACCAGCGCAATGTCGGTATGGTGTTCCAGGCTTACGCGCTGTTCCCGAACCTGACCGTGGCGCAAAATATCGGCTTCGGCTTGAAGGTCGCCGGCATGGCAAGGGCAGAGATCGATTCCCGGGTCGCCGAGATGCTCGACATCATCAAGTTGCCGCAGATGGCGGACCGCTATCCCTATCAGCTCTCGGGCGGCCAGCAGCAGCGTATCGCGCTGGCGCGTGCCATCGCGCCGAAGCCGAAGCTGCTTCTGCTCGACGAGCCGCTGTCGGCGCTCGACGCCAAGGTACGTGTGTCGTTGCGCGAGGAAATCCGCTCGATCCAGAAGAAGCTCGGCATCACCACCATCTTCGTCACACATGACCAGGAAGAGGCGCTGTCGATCTCCGACCGCATCGCGGTGATGTATGGCGGCAAGGCCGAGCAGGTCGGCACGCCGTTCGAGATCTACAACCGGCCGGCGACCAAGTTCGTCGCCAATTTCGTCGGCACGCTGAACGTGCTCGAAGGCACTGTCACCGATGCCGCGTCCGGCAAGGTGCGCGTCAACACGCAGGAAGTCTCGCTAATGGGCAAGCTCAACGGCTCGAAGTCCGGTGACACGCTGTCGCTGGCGCTGCGACCGGAGGCGATTTCGCTCGGACGCCAACCCGGGCGCGATTCAAGCCTGTCGGGCGAAATCTCCGAAGTGCACTTCCTCGGCTCGGTCATTCGCGTTCGCGTCGGCATCGGCGGCAACACGGTGTCGCTCGACACCTTCAACAGCCCGGCAACGCCACCGCCCGCGGTCGGCGAGAAGGCCGACATATCGTTCTCATCAAGCGATATGCTGGTGCTGCACTAGCAAGCAGCATTTTGGCGCGACCGAGGCGGTCGATTCGAGCTGGCGCGATGAACGGCCGTATCATTGCCGGACCCCGAGTGCTGGATAATCAACAGCATCTTGCCATCCAGCCACTGCCCATGATGCCGCTTCGCCGCTACGATGGGCCATGGCGCTATTCGAACTTACCCTCATCCTGCTTCTGGCTGCCGTCGCGCTGACGGCGCTGTCGCGGCGGCTGGAAATTCCCTATCCGTCCCTGCTGGCTCTGGCCGGCGTCGCGATTGCCTTCGTACCCGGTGCGCCGACGATCGAGATCGATCCGGAGCTGGCGCTTGCCCTGTTCATCGCGCCGGTGCTTCTCGACGCCGCCTATGACACGTCGCTGCGCGACCTCAAGCGCTACCGGCTGTCGCTCGCGTTGCTCGCGCTGGGCGCCGTGGTCTTCACCACCGTGGTGGTTGCCTTGGTCGGCTGGAAGATGGCCGGCCTGCCGATCGCGGCGGCAATCGCGCTTGGCGCCATCGTCGCGCCACCGGATGCGGTGGCCGCATCCGCCGTGCTCAGCCAGTTCAAGGTACCGCACCGCATCACCGCCATCCTGCAGGGCGAGAGCCTGCTCAACGATGCCACGGCGCTGCTGATCTACCGGCTGGCGGTTTCGGCGGCGCTTGGCACGATCATGCTCAGCAACGCCGTTCCGGTGATCCTGCTGGCAACGATCGGCAGTGTGATCGCGGGCTATCTGTTTGGCCGCGTCTCGCTGCTGGCGCTCGGCCGCATCGAGGATGCGGCGAGCAGCACGGTGGTGCAGTTTGCCGGAACCTTCGCCGTGTGGATCATCGCCGACAGGCTCGGCCTTTCCGCCATCATCACCATCGTCGTCTATGCCATGACCATTGCGCGCAGGGCGCCGCGCCAGTCGTCGGCGAGACGCCGCGTCAGCACCTATTCGGTCTGGGAGTCGGCCGTGTTCGTGCTCAACGTGCTGGCTTTCGTGCTGATGGGCCTGCAGGCACGCACGATCGTTGGCAGGCTGGCCGGCGACGGGCAAGGCGAAGCATTCCTTTTCGCCGCAACGGTGCTGGTCGTCGTTATCGTCGCGCGCCTTGTCTGGGTGGCGAGTTACGTCGCGATCATCCGGTGGCTTGCCCGCTTCGGCAGCCAAGAGGCAAGGCGGGAATTGCCGACATTCGGCGGCGCCGTCATTGTGGGCTGGTGCGGCATGCGTGGGTTGGTGACGCTGGTGGTGGCCATTGCGCTGCCGGCCGATTTTCCCGGCCGCGACCCGATCGTGCTTGCCGCCTTCGCGGTGGTGCTGGGCACGCTGGTGCTGCAAGGCATGACGCTGAAGCCGCTGCTGCGCTGGATCAACTTCGACCCCGATAGAACCGTCGACAATGAGGTGGCGCAGGCGCGCGTCGCCATCATGCAGGCAGCACTGGACGTGCTGAGCCGCAAGACATCTGCGGCCGCCGCCGTCGTGCGCGAACAGTATGAAGCGCAGCGCCTGATTGCGGAAAACCCGGAGGACGCTCAGGCCGCGACCGAATACGACCGGCTGCGCCTCTATGCCATCAACCGCCAGCGCGACACGCTCGAGGAGTTGCGCAGCAACGGCACGATCGGCGACGAAGCCTACCACCGGCTGGAGGAAGAGATCGACTGGGCCGAACTGGCGGCATCGCCGGCGGGCCGGTTCCAGCCGCTGACCACATCATAGACGCTGGCCCAGTTCCGCCGTCGTGCCGGTACATTGCAACCAATCTGCCGAACCGCTACTGCCAAAGCGAAATTGAGCCGGATAAGCAATGAAGCTGGTCAGCTACAACATCCAGTACGGGTTCGGCGGCGATGGCCGTTACGATCTTTCGCGCGGCACCAAGCTGGTCGACGGCGCCGATATCATCGCGCTGCAGGAGGTCGAGCGGCATTGGCAGCGCACCAATGAGGACGACCAGCCGGAGGTCCTGTCCAAGCTGCTGCCTAGCTATTACTGGGTCTATGGCCCGGCCTTCGACATGGACGCCAGTGAGCAGCGCGACGGCCGGGTCGTCAACCGCCGCCGCCAGTTCGGCACCATGCTGCTGTCGAAGCTGCCGATCGCCTGGTCGCGGCTGCACGCGCTGCCCATGCGCCGCACGCTGCGGCCGCTCAACACGCGCAACGCCGCGCTCGAATGCATGATCCGCACGCCGGCCGGACCGGTAAGGGTCCTGTCGCTGCATCTCGCCCATATCGCGGCGGAGGAGCGTCTGGAGCAGATCGACTATCTCTTGGCCGAGCATCGCCGCGCGCCGTCCGAGGGCGGCCCGTGGAGCGGCGCGGACGATGAGCCTTCGCGCAACTGGACCCGCGGCGAGGCCTAGCCGGAGAACCCGACGGCGGCGATCTGGATGGGCGATTTCAACATGGAGCCTGGCAGCGCCGAATACAGCCGCATCGTCGGCAGCACGCCCTATCATCGCGGGGCGGCCTATCTCGACGGCTTTGTTGATGCCGCTGCCGTCGCTAGCGAGCCGGCTGCCGATTACCACACCCATGTGAAAACGATCGACGGGAAAGTGGCAAAACGCCGGCTCGACCATTGCTTCGTCGGCGGTATGTTCGCGGACCGTGTGCGCTCGGTCAGTGCCGATATAGGCGAGATCGCTTCAGACCATTTTCCGGTCCGGATCGATATCGATCTCGAAACGCCTTTGAGCTCGGGAGATCGGTGAGCCCTCAATGACGCTTTTCGTCTTTTTCGCGGTGCTTGCCGCCGCCGCCATGCACGCGATCTGGAACGCGCTGGTCAAGGTGCATCTCGACCGCTTCCTGTCGATCACGCTGATGACGCTGGGCATGGGTTTTGCCGCGCTGTTCGTGCTGCCCTTCGTCGAGTTTCCGAAGGCTGCGGTATGGCCCTTCATCATCGCCTCGGTGCTCTTTCACATGGGCTACCGGACCTTCCTCATCGGCGCCTACAAGGCAGGCGACTTTGCCCAGACCTACCCGCTGGCGCGCGGCACGGCACCCCTGCTTGCGGCCCTCGGCGGCGTTGTCGTGGTGCAGGAGATCCCCGGCCCATTCGCCATCCTCGGCATCCTCTTGTTGTCGGCCGGCACACTGGTGATGTCGTTTCGCGGCGGCGCGCATCTGGAGCGGATCAATCTGCGCGCAGTCGGCTTTGCGCTCGGCACCTCTATCTTCATTGCCAGCTATACGCTGTCGGATGGCAGCGGCGCGCGGCTGGCGGCGACGGCGCAGAGCTATGCCGCCTGGTTGTTCATCTGCGATGCCTTTGGCGCGCTGGTGCTGTGCCTCATCTTTCGCGGACCCAAGGCGCTATCCGTGCTGGCGCGCGACTGGAAGGCAGGCCTGTTCACCGGCGTGCTCAGCGGCGCGGCCTACTGGATCGTCATGTGGGCGATGACCAAGGCGCCGATCGCCTCGGTGGCGTCGTTGCGCGAGACGTCGATCCTGTTTGCCATGATGATCTCGGTTTTCGCGCTCGGCGAGAAGATGACAGGCTGGCGCGGCGCCGCCGCGCTCAGCATCGTCGCCGGTGTCGTGGCCCTCAGACTGGGCTGAGAGCCTGATAATTCAGCCGAGCACCGTCATCACCTGTCCGCGCCGTTCCGGACTGAAGCGGATGACGACGATGATGCAGACGGCGACCACGCCGGCAAACAGCGCCAGCGCGTAGCCATAGCTGCCTCCAGACGTCTCGGCGATGCCGGCCTGGTAGGGACCGCCATAGGACGCCGCGAGATTGCCGGCCTGGTAGATGAAGCCGGGCAAGGTTGCCCGCACGGCGCCGGGCGACAGCTCGTTAAGATGCACCGGGATGACGCCCCAGGCGCCCTGCACCGCGACCTGCATGACGAAGGCGCCGATCGCCAGCATGAACGTGTCGAGCTGAAGGCCCAGAGCGGAATCGAGGGCAAGGCAATCAGGCAGGCGAGCGTTATCGCGCTGACGCGGCCGATCTTCTCCGACAGTGCGCCGAACGCCAACCCGCCGACGATGGCGCCGATATTGGCGACGATGGTGATCCAACTCACCGTGTTGAGCATCAGAATGGGCTTGCGGCCATATTTGTCGCCCAGCCTGCCGAAGAAGAAGGCGCCGATGAAGCGTGTCGCCAGCGTCAGGAACAACGCTTTGGAGACTGCGGGACGTCAGTGTTGAATTCGGTTGCGATATCGGTGAGCAGGAACGTCAGAAGGAAGAAATCAAAAGCGTCGAGCGTCCAGCCGAGGAAGGAGGCAAGGACGGTTTTCTTCTGCTGCGCGGTGAGAGCCACGACGTTCCTCCTAAACGCCCCCGGGGAACGATATGTTCCTTGGGGCGCAAAAGAGAACAGGCGTCAGCCGGCTTTCGAAAGAAGCGCGGTCACTTTTTCGTAATGTCGAGATCGAACACCATCAGCCCGTCGGTGCCGCCTTCGAGCGCTGCGATCAATCGGGCGCCGGCGCGCTGATGCGCTTCATGCACGAGATAGGCGTCGCGGGCGGCGGCATCGCGGAAGTCGATGGTGAAGGCATGGCTGAAGCCGCGCGCGAACGGCTCCGGGCTGACATTGGCGCTGAAGTGGACCGCGTCCATGCCGTCGACAACGGAGCGCAGTGCTTCGAGATCGGCGTGGATTGCCGTGCGCTCCGTGGCGGGCACATCGCTGCGGAGGCGTACGAAGACGCAGTGTCTGATCATTGGTTCGTTCTCCTAAGTGGCTATGCGGCCCGATTGCCGGAGAACACCGCCGGCGGCAGCGGCTCGCGGCCGAGGATGATGTCGGCGCCTTTTTCGCCGACCATGATGGTCGGCGCGTTGGTGTTGGAGGAGGGCACGCGCGGCATGACCGAGGCGTCGCAGACACGCAGGCCCTCGATGCCGCGCAGGCGCAGGTCCGGTGTGACCACCGCCATATCGTCATGGCCCATGCGGCAGGTACCCACCGGATGATGGTCGGTCTTGGCGGTGCGGCAGGCATAGTCGATCAGCTCGTTATCGCTGGCGAGCGATGGTCCGGGCAGCACCTCGCGCAACACGTAAGGTGCAAGCGCCTTCTGCCGCATGATCTCGCGCGCAAGCCTGAGGCCCTTGATCGACATGGCGCGGTCATAAGGGTCCGACCAATAGTTGGGATCGATCAGCGGGTGGTCGGCCGGGTCGGCGCTGCTCAGCCGCACCGTGCCGCGCGAGCGCGGGCGCAGGAAGGCCGAGTTCAAGGTCACGCCGGGGTTCTTCAACCTCTCGACGCCGGCCTCGATGCCGGAGCCGAGTCCCAGATGGAACTGGATGTCGGGCGAGGCGGCGGTCGGATCGGCGTACCAGAAGCCGCCGGTCTCGAACAGGCTGGAGGCGACCGGCCCTTTCTTCAGCAGCAGATACTGCAAGCCGGCCCACGCGGTGCGGTGCAGCTTGGCGTAGTTGTCATAGGTGTGGTCGCCGGTGCATTCGGCGATGACGAACAAATCGAGATGGTCCTGCATGTTGGAGCCGACACCGGGCAGATCATGCACCGGCGTCACGCCGACCGATTTCAGGTGATCAGCCGGGCCGATGCCCGACTGCATCAACAGCTTCGGCGAACCGATGGCGCCCGACGAGACGATCACTTCGCGCTCGGCGCGCATGATGGTCTTCTCGCCGCCGGGTTTGTCGACGGTCTCGACGCCGATGGCGCGGCCTTTCTCGACGACGATGCGGGTGACCAGCACATCGGTTCGGACTGTCAGGTTCTTGCGGGCGCGGATGGGCTTCAAATAGGCGACCGAAGCGGATGAGCGCCGGGCGTCCTTCTGGGTCAGCTGGTAGTAGCCGACGCCTTCCTGGCTAGCGCCGTTGAAATCCGGGTTGAAGGGGATGCCCATCTCTTGGCCGGCGCGGAAATAGGCCTCGCAAATCGGCAGCGGCGAAATCGGGTTCGACACGCCGAGCGGCCCCTGGTCGCCGTGAAAATCGTTGGCGAAGCGCTGGTTGTTCTCGGCGCGCTTGAAATAGGGCAGCACGTCGCGATAGCCCCAGCCCGCGAGGCCCTCTTCCTTCTCCCATGCGTCGTAGTCGCGAGCGTTGCCGCGCGTGTATATCTGGGCATTGATGGACGAGCCGCCGCCGACCACCTTCGCCTGCGTATACCAGAAGACGCGGTCTTGCATGTGCCTCTGCGGCACAGTCGACCAGCCCCAGGAAGCGATGCCCTTGGTCATCTTGGCAAAGCCCGCCGGCATGTGGATGTAGGGGTGCCAGTCCTTGCCGCCGGCCTCGAGCAGCAGCACGGAATTCGCTGGATCCTCGCTCAGCCGGTTGGCCAGAACGCAGCCGGCCGGGCCGGCACCTACGATGATGTAGTCGGTCATAACTCTATCCACCTACAGTCGAGGCACGGAGAGCGCGCCGTCGACATTGATAATCGAGCCTGTGGAAAAGCCGAGCTTGCCGGCGGCAAGCGTCGCCACCACGGCGCCGATGTCCGATGCTTCGCCCCAGCGTTTTGCCGGCACCAGGCCGCTGTCGATAAGCGCGTCGTATTTGGCTGATACGCTCGCGGTCATGTCGGTGCGAATGATGCCGGGCCGCAGTTCGAACACGCCGATGTTTTCCGGCGCAAGCCGTAGCGCCAGGTTCTTCACCCACATCGAAAGGCCGGCTTTCGAGATGCAGTAGTCGGCGCGTTCCGGCGAGGCCATATCGGCGCTGACCGAGGTGATGGTGATGATCGAGCGCGGATGATTGCTGGGAGCCGCCAGCATCGCCTTGGCGACGGCCTGACTAAGGAATACGGTGCCGCGCAGATTGACGTCCAGCGCACGGTCGAAATTCTCGGGCTTCAGCTCCAGCAGATCGCCGCGCACCACGGCGCCGATGCCGGCATTGTTGACGAGGCAGTCGATGCGGCTGAAGGCACGTATGGCGGCGTCGACGAGGGCCGTGTGATCCTCGAGGTTGGCGATATCACAACGGACATAGGCGAACTCCGCACCCCGTGCGGTGATGTTGGCGGCCAGTTCGTCCGGCGCTTGTTCGGCAAGGTCGGCGATCAAAATGTCGAAGCCGTCCCCGGCCAGCGCCTCGGCGCAGGCGAGCCCAATGCCGCGCGCACCGCCGGTGACGATTGCTGCGGGGCGGGTCATGCCGCGAGGTCCGTTCGGCGAATATGCTCGGCCACGCGCAGCGCCTGTGCCGCAATCGACAGCGCCGGATTCACGGCGGCCGAGTTCGGCAAAAAACTGGCGTCGACAACGAACAGGTTCGGGTGGTCGAAGGCGCGGCAGAAAGGGTCGAGCGGCGACGTCGCCGGATGGTCGCCCATTTTCACCGTGCCGCACTGGTGAGAGGGCGTGCGCTTGTCGAAGGGACGCGACAGCACGATGGGATAACCGCAGGCGCGGAAGTTCTCACGCATCACCCTGGTCAGCCCGTCCAGCGACTGCATGTTGGAGCGCCGCCATTGCATGACGATGTCCTTGCCGTCGACCATGATGCGGCTTTCCGGATCGGGTAGATCCTCGCACATCAGATACCAGTCAACGGCGTGACCGGCCATGTAATCGAGCGCGAATTTCGGCACGCGTTTGACGTTGGCCTTCAACATGTTGCCGTCGATCTTGCCGAGCAGCTGGACGTTGCCGAGCGGCTTGCCGCCTTTGCCGTCGGAGAGATAGTAGTCATTCAGCATCAGCGTCTTCTGGTAGACGCTGTCGTTCCTGCGGCGCGGATCGATCGCCAGCATGGCGCTCGAATTATGGTTCATGAAATTGCGGCCGACCTGGTCGGAGCGGTTGGCGAGGCCTTTGCCATCTGGTGAAGGCGAGCGCAGCAGGATGACGGCGGAATTGACCGCGCCGGCGGACAGGATGACCAGCTTCGGCGCGACTTTCTTCAGCTCGCCATTCTGACGGTAGTGAACGGCAGCGATGCTTTTGCCGTCGGACGACGCTTCGAGATATTCGACATGGCAGCCGGTTTCGAGTCGGATATTGCTGTCCTTAAGTGCAGCCGTCAGCGGTCCGGTCTGCGCATCAACCTTGCCCTGGGCGGTGTTGGGGAATGCGTCCCAGCCGGTCTTGCCCTCTTTCAGCCAGGTGTCGATGTCGACGCCGAGCGGCAGCGAGGCGGGGTGCAGGCCCAGTCCCTTCAGCTCGGCGCGGGCGCGCGCAATCGGCGCTTCGTCGGGCACCGGCTTGAAAGCATAGGGGATCGAGTGGAACGGTTCGGTCGGGTCCTCGCCGAGTGAGCCGCGGACGCGAAACAGCTGCTCGGCTTTCGAATACCAGGGCTCGAATTCATCGTAGGAAAACGGCCATGCCGGCGAGACGCCACCGAAGTGCTCCATGGCGGCGAAATCCTCTTTGCGGTAGCGGATCAGCACCGCGCCGTAGAATTTCGAATTGCCGCCGACATAGTAGTAATTGCCGGGGTTGAAGGCGCCGCCGCCGGCCTCGCGCCACATCTCCTTCGGACGGTAGTGGCCATCGACGAAGATCGAGCGCGTGTCGCGGGCATGCGGCGTTGCCGGCAAGGGCTCGCCGCGCTCCAGCATCAGGACCGAGGCGCCGCTGCCGGCCAGGCCGGAAGCGATCGTAGCGCCGCCGATGCCGGAGCCGATGATGACGATATCGGGGCTGACCATCTCGATCAGCGGATGCGGTGTTCGGTCGCCGGATCGAAGAACACGGCCTTGGTCAGGTTGAAGGCGAGCGGCGTGCTGGTGCCCGGCTGGATGTTGGCGTCGGCCCGCAACCGCGCCACCACGCCCTTGCCGCCGAGGTTGGTCACCGCGAAAGTGTCGGACCCTGCCGGCTCGACCACTTCGATGTGCAGGTCGGCAGTGGCAATGTTGGAGGCGTTGCGTTCCGCACCTTCCGGATCGGTCAGCGCTTCCGGGCGCACGCCGAAGATGATCGGCTTGCCCTGGAACGCCGACAGGCCCGCCGGCGCATTGGCCATCGGCAGCGTAATGGGCTCGCGCGCCTCGCGCTCCAACACGACGGACAGCGCATTGCCCGACGTGGCAATGGTCGCCGGGATCAGGTTCATCGCCGGCGAACCCATGAAGTCGGCGACGAACAAATTGGTCGGGTTGTTGTAGATCTCGGCCGGGGTGCCGAACTGCTGCACCTCGCCGTCGCGCATGACGGCGATCTTGGTAGCCAGCGTCATCGCCTCGATCTGGTCGTGGGTGACGTAGACGATGGTTGTGCCGGTGGTGGCATGCAGGCGCTTGATCTCGATGCGCATGTCAACGCGCAATTTGGCGTCGAGGTTGGACAAAGGCTCGTCGAACAGGAACAGCTTAGGGTCGCGCACCAGCGCCCGGCCCATGGCGACGCGCTGGCGCTGGCCGCCGGAAAGCTGGCTCGGCTTGCGCTGCAGGAGGTGGCCGATCTGCAGGACCTTGGCCACCTTGTCGATCGCCTTTTGGCGTTCGTCGGCCGGCACGCCGCGCATCTCCATGCCGAAGGAGATGTTTCCGGCCACCGTCATGTTCGGATAGAGCGCATAGCTCTGGAACACCATGGCGATGTCGCGCTTGGATGGGTGCAGATCGTTGATGGCGCGGCCGTCGACGCGGATTTCGCCCTCGGTGATCTGCTCTAGGCCGGCAATCGTGTTGAGCAAGGTGGACTTGCCGCAGCCGGACGGGCCGACCAGCACCAGGAAGCCGCCCTTTTCGAGCTCGACATCGATGCCCTTCAGGATCTCGACATTCCCGAAGCGCTTCTTCAGCCCATCAATTTCCAGAAAAGCCATCAGATTATCCTTTGACCGCGCCCGCCATCAGGCCACGCACGAAGTAGCGGCCGGCGACCACATAGACGAGAAGGGTGGGCAGGGCTGCGATCATCGCCGCAGCCATGTTGACGTTGTATTCGACGACGCCTGTCGAGGTGTTGACGACGTTGTTGAGCGCCACCGTCATCGGCATCACGTCGCCGGAGCCGGCATAGGCGGAGGCGAACAGGAAGTCGTTCCAGATGTTGGTGAACTGGTAGATCACCGTCACCACGATGATCGGCAGCGAGTTGGGCAGCATGATGCGCCGGAAGATCTGGAAGAAGCTTGCCCCGTCGATCTGCGCCGCCTTCACCAGCTCGTTCGGAAACGCTTCGTAGTAATTGCGGAAGAAGAGGGTGGTGAAACCGATGCCGTAGACGACGTGAACGAACACCAGGTTCACGGTCGGATTGCCAAAGCCGAAGGTGAAACCGGTCGCGTTCTGCAGCTTGACGCCGAACCGGCCCAAGCTGCCGAGGATCGTTGCCATCGGCAGCAGTACCGACTGGAACGGGATGAAACAGGCAAACAGCATCAGCCCGAACACCAGCGTCGCCCCGCGAAAGCGCCATTTGGTCAGCACATAGCCGTTGAGCGCGCCGAGCAGGGTCGAGATGATGACTGCCGGAACCACCATCTTGATCGAGTTCCAGAAATAGCCCTTCATGCCGACGCAGGTCAGGCCCGAGCAAACTTCGCTCCACGCCTTTATCCATGGGTCGAAGGTCGGCGCCTGGGGCAGCGCCAGCATGTTGCCGTTCTGGATCTCCTCCATGGTCTTGAACGAGGTCACCAGCATGACGAACAGCGGCATCAGGTAGAACAACGCAAACAGCGCCAGCAGTCCGTAGATGACGATGCGGTTGAGGGTCTTGGTGCTCATGCCGCTAGAGGCCTGGCGGGCAGGGGTGGCAACGGCGCTCATTGCGGCTTCTCCCGCAGTTCCGAATAGAGATAGGGCACGATGATGGCGACGATGGTCATCAGCATGATCACGGCACTCGCCGAGCCGACAGCCATTTCGTTGCGCTTGAACGTGTACTCATACATGAAGTTGGACGGCAGCCAGGCCGAGCCACCGGGGCCGCCGCTGGTCAGCGCCACCACCAGATCGTACGACTTGATGGCGAGGTGGGCGAGCACGATGAAGGCCGACAGGAAGATCGGCCGCAGCAGCGGAATGACGATGCGGCGGTAGAGCTGGAAAGTAGTGGCGCCATCGATCTGCGCCGCTTTCATGATCTCACCGTCGATGCCGCGCAGGCCGGCCAGGAACATCGCCATGATGAAGCCGGAGGCTTGCCAGACGCCGGCGATGACCACCGTGTAGATGACGAAATCCTTGTTCTTGATCCAGTCAAAATGGAAGCTCGTCCAGCCCCATTGATGCAGGGTCTGCTCAAGGCCGAGGCCGGGATCGAGAAACCATTTCCAGGCGACGCCGGTAACGATGAAGGACAGCGCCATCGGGTAGAGATAGATCGGCCGCAACACGCCTTCGCCGCGGATCTTCTGGTCGAGCAGGATGGCCAGGAACAGGCCGAGCGCCAGGCACATGGCGATGTAGAGAAAGCCGAAAATGCCCATATTGACGATCGACGTGTACCAGCTCGATGGCGGGTCGGAGTCGAACGTCCAGCCCCATAGCCGTAGGTAGGCGCGCGGTCCGGTGATGACATAGGACGGAAAAGTCTTGGAATTGGTGAAGGACAGATAGACCGTCCACAGGATGAAGCCATAGACGAAGACGATGGTGATGGCGAAGCTCGGCGCCAGCACGATCTTCGGCAGCGCGTCCTGCAGTCGCGCGCGCAGCGAGGGGCGCGACCGCTCCGGCGTCAGCTTGATCTGGGTTGTCGCTACACTGCTCATAGGGCTCCTCCCGTTCGGGTCGTCCGTGCCTGCCGTCAGGCGGCAAGGCGGCCCCGTGCATACGGGTCTCTGGTCGGCATGGTGTTCAAGAGGGTTTCACCGTTTCACGGAAACGGCGAACCTCTCTAACTCTTTCTTTCACGCAATTCCGGCCGGAAAACCGCTCACACTTTTCCTGGAATTGCGCCAGCCGGCCAATCCTGAGGCGAACCTTCCCCGCCGAAGCGGGGAAGGTGTCTTGCTGGCCAGGGCTTACTTGGCGTCGTCGATTGCCTTGACCAGTTCGGTCACGGCTTCGTCCGAGGTCTTGATCTGACCATGGACGAACTTCGAAACGACGTCCTTGTAGGCATTGGCGACCGCCGGAGGCGCGCCATAGCCCTGGGCAAGCGAGCCGAACAGTGTGCCGCCTTCGTTGGCAGCCTTCAGGTCGGCGATGCCCTTCTTGCCGCACGCGTCGAAGTCGGTGTCCGGAACGTCGGTACGGGCGGGAACCGAACCCTTGACGACGTTGAAGGCCGACTGGAAGCTCTTCGACAGGGTGGCGGTGGCCAACGCGACCTGGGCGGCCTTGCGGTCGTCCGGAACGTTGAACATGCCGAACATGTCGGAGTTGTAGACCACCGAGCCTTCCGTGCCCGGGAAGCGATAGCACAGGAAGTCGGTGCCCGGCGTTTTCTTGGCGGCGTTGAACTCGCCCTTGGCCCAGTCACCCATCACCTGCACCAGGGCATCGCCCTTGATGACCATGGCGGTGGCAAGGTTCCAGTCGCGGCCCGAGAAGTTCGGGTCGACATAGGTGACGAGCTTGGCGAGGTTATCGAACGACTTCTTCATCGTGTCCGACTTGAGGGACTCGTCGTCGAGGTCGTTGAAGGCCTTCTTGTAGAACTCAGGTCCGCCGGTCGACAGCACAACCGAGTCGAACATGGTGGCTTCCTGCCAGTTCTGGCCGCCAAGGGCGAGCGGAATGACGCCAGCCGCCTTGGCTTTGTCGAGCAGGGCGACGAAGTCGTCGAAGGTCTTTGGCTCGGTGCCGCCGATCTTGTCCATCACCGCCTTGTTGATCCACAGCCAGTTGACGGAGTGGACGTTGACTGGAGCAGCGACCCACTTGCCGTCATAGACGGAGAACTTCTGCAGGGCTGCCGGAACCGACTTATCCCAGCCCTCCTTCTTCGCCGTCTCGGTCAGGTCGCCCATGACGCCGGCCGCCGCATAGTCGAGCACGGTGTAGCCGAGCATCTGCGACGCGGTCGGGTAATTGCCGGCCGCGACCATCGCCTTCAGCGCAGTCATGGCGGCGGCGCCGCCACCACCGGCCACCGGCACGTCCTTCCAGGCATAGCCTTCCTTGGCAAGGTCGCCCTTGAGGACGTTGAGAGCAGCCGCTTCGCCGCCCGACGTCCACCAATGCAGCATCTGCACTTCCTTGACGTCCTCGGCATGGGCCGAGAAAGCAAAGGCCGTCGCCAGAGCCGTTCCGATAAGCAGTTTGCGCAACATGTTCTACCTCCCTTGTTGCATTACACGACCGGTGGAAGCCCACCGGGTTCTTCCAAACTCAGCCGACCCACCAACCGGTGCGCTGGCCGCGATGAAACTGGATTGTCTTTTCCTCGGTATAATCCTCGACAGCGCGTTTGCCGAGTTCGCGTCCGATGCCGGACTGCTTGTAGCCCCCGAATGGCAACTCGGGAAAGCCTTCCATGAATGTGTTCACCCAAACGGTCCCCGAACGCACACCACGCGCCACCGACATACAAGTGTCGATGCTGGCGCTCCACACCCCTGCCGACAGACCATAGGGCGTGTTGTTGGCGATGTGCAACGCCTTTTCAATCGATCCAAAAGTCAGCACGGAGAGCACCGGGCCGAACACTTCCTCGCGCGCAATAGCCATGTCTTCGGTAACGCCGCGGATGATGGTCGGATCGAGGTACTGGCCGGCATTGGACGCCAGCTGGCCGCCACCGCAATAGACATTGCTGCCGTCTTTTGCTGCTACCGCGACGTAACCCGCGACCTTGGTCAGATGGTCGGCTGATATCATCGCGCCAACCTTGGTTCGGTCGTTGAGTGGGTCGCCGACCGTTACCTTGGCGGTCAGGGCCTTGACAGTGGCGAGGAAATCGTCGGCGATGGCTTCATGCACGATCAGCCGACTGCCGGCATTGCAGCATTCGCCGGCATTGAAGAAGCCGCCGAACACTGCTGCGTCAGCGGCCGCCTCGAGATCGGCATCGGGGAAGACGATCTGGCCGTTCTTGCCGCCGAGCTCCATCGAGACTTTCTTCAGCGACTGCGCGGCGGAAGCCATGGTCATCTTGCCGACGCGGGTAGAGCCGGTGAACGACACCATCTCGACCAGCGGATGGCTGACCATCGGCCCCCCGACATCGGCGCCGAGGCCGGCCAGGATGTTGACGACGCCCGCGGGCAGGCCGGCCTGCATCAGGATGTCGCCGAGCACGAAGGTCGAGGCCGAGGTCATTTCGCTCGGCTTGACCACCGCGGTGCAGCCGGCGGCGAGCGCGAAGGGCAGTTTCTGGCTGACGATCAGGAACGGGAAATTCCACGGGGTGATGATCGAGACGACGCCGATCGGCTCGCGCAGGACCACGCCCAGCATGGCGTCGCCGAGATTGGCGTAGCTTTCGCCGTGCAGCGTGCGGGCGAGCGAGGCGGCATAGCGCCAGATGTCGATGGCGCCGCCGATCTCGCCGCGCGCCTGGGCGATCGGCTTGCCGGATTCCAGCGCATCGAGTCGGGCGATGTCTTCGAGCTGGGCCTCGATCAGGTCGGCCGTCTTGAGCAGGATGGCGGCGCGCTCGGCCGCCTTCGTGCGCGGCCACGGGCCGGTCTCGAATGCCTTGTGCGCGGCCTGCATGGCCGCCTCCACCTCGGCCTCGCCTGCCTGCGCATAGCGCGAAACGGTGAAGCCATGGCCGGGGCTGTTGCGCGCAATCGTGCGGCCGTCACGGGCATCGACATGCTTGCCGTCGATCAGGAGCTTGTAAGCCTTCGGCGCCTTGGACGCCTCGGCCGGCATGGAAATGTTGAGCGGTGCGTTCATCATGCTTTCTCTAGGATCTTGAAAAGGCCGGCTTCTGCTTGGCCTTGAAGGCGCTCACGCCGGCTTTGAGGTCGCCGGTCAGTGCAACGAAGCCGCTGGCGAGCGCCTCGGTGGCGGCCGCACTTTCCTCGCCTTCGGCGACCGCAATCATCAGCTTGGCGGCTTCAGTTGCGAGCGGCCCCCGTTCGGCGATCTTTTCTCCCCACGCCTTCGCCTCGGCCAGCGCCTGGCCGGTCTCGACCACACGATCGACAATGCCGAGGGCGAGCGCGTCGGGGGCGGCAAAGACCTCGCCGCCGAGCGCCATGCGGCGCACGATCTGCGCACCGAAGCGGCGCACGGCGCGCTGCGTGCCGGACCAGCCGGGGACGACGCCGATCGATGTCTCGGGAAAGCCGAGCTTCACCTGTGTTTCGGCGACACGGAAGTCGCAGGCGACCGCGAGTTCCAGCCCGCCACCCAGCGCATGGCCGGAAAGCACCGCGATGGTCGGCTGCCGCAGCCGCGCCAGTCGGTCGAAGACGCGGTGGCCGTAGCGCACCCATTGCACCTGAAAGTCGGCAGCGCTCATTTGTGCCCAGGCCTCGACGTCGCCGCCGGCGCAAAAGCCTTTGCCTTCGCCGCGGATCAGCACGACGCGCACGCCTTCAGCCATTTCGGCTTCGTCGAGCGCTGTTTCGAGCGCGCGCAGCATCGGAATGTCCAGCGCGTTGAACTTCTCCGGCCGGCGCAGCGTGACGATGCCGATGGCGCCGTCCTGCTCGAAGGTGACGAGGCGCTCAGCCATGCGCGCCTCCGAGAGAAGCGCCACCATTCAGCGACAGGCCGATCGGCCGGTCCTGATAAAGAGCCGCCGGCGTGACCTTGAGGTCGTTGGCGATGCCGAGCGGAATCTCTGACTGCGCCAGCACATCGCGTTCGAGGTCGATGCCAGGCGCCAGTTCCGTCACCATCAGACCGTCCGGCGTCAGCTTCATCACGCAGCGCTCGGTGACGTAGGTGATGTCCTGGCCTTGAGCGACGGCGCGCTTGCCGGAGAAGGAGATGTGTTCGACCTCGTTGACGACCTTCTTGACCTTGCCTTCCGCGTCGATGCGGATGCCGCCATCGGCGAGCGAAAGCTTGGCGCCGGCATTGAAGAAGCCGGAGAAGACGATCTTTTTCGCCCGTGCCGTGATGTCGACAAAGCCGCCGGCCCCGGCGGTGACATGTGGCCGGGCCGAGAGTTTCGACACGTTGACGGAGCCATGGCGGTCGATCTGCAAGAAGGAGAGCAGCGAGGCATCGAAGCCGCCGGCCTGGAAATAGATGAACTGGTGCGGCGAGGGCATGATCGCCTCGGCGTTGGAAGCGCAGCCGAACTTGAAGTCGAGCAGCGGCACGCCGCCGACCGCGCCCTGCTCGATCACCCAGGTGACCTTGCCGTGCTGGCCTTCCTCGAGAAGGATACGCGGCACATTGGCCGAGATGCCGAAGCCGATATTGACGGCCATGCCATCGCGCAACTCCATGGCGACGCGGCGCGCGATTACTTTCTGGACGTTCATCTCGGCGTTGCGAAAGCTTGACAGCGGGCGGAAGATCTCGCCCGAAATCGCCGGGTCGTAAGGCGTCAGCGTCGTCTGCAACTGGTCCGGCGCCACCACGATGTGGTCTACCAGCACGCCGGGCACGCGCACGTCATGCGGCTTCAGCGTGCCGTTCTCGACGACGCGCTTGACCTGCGCAATGACGATGCCGCCATTGTTGCGCGCGGCGAGCGCCTGTTCGAGGCCGCCGAGATAGGCGCCTTCATGTTCATAGGTCAGGTTGCCGCGCTCGTCGGCGGTGGTGGCGCGGATGATCGAAATGTCAGGCACGATCGAGCGGAAATAGAGCCATTCCTCGCCGTCGAACTGCTGCACCGAGACGATCGGCTCGCTTGCCGCCGCGTTCATGGCGCAGCCCTGGTGGCGCGGGTCGGCAAAAGTGTCGAGGCCGACCTTGGTCAGCACGCCCGGCCGCTTGGCGGCGGCCTCGCGGTGCATGTCGAACAGGATGCCGGAGGGCACGTTGTAGGCGGCGACCGAATTGTCGCCGATCATCTTCCATATCTGCGGCGGCTCGGACGAGGAGGGGCCTGAGGGATAGGAGCCGCAGAGCGTGCGCTTCAACAAGCCGGGCTTGGCCAGATGGTCGATGCCCTTGATGCCATACATGTCGCCGGCGGCGATGGGGTGCAGCGTGGTGATGTCTTTGGGATGGCCTTCGGCGTCGAAGCGCTCGCCGATGGCGGCCAGCACGGCATCCGGGCAGCCGAGGCCGCTCGACGACGAGACGGAGACGGTCATGCCGTCCTTGATCAGGCTTGCTGCTTCAGCGGCGGAGACGAGCTTGCTCACGCGACACCTTTCGGATCGATAGTGACGGCCTTGCCGGATTTTGCCGACTGCAACGCTGCTTCGGCCGACGCCAGGGACCAGACGCCGTCCTCGCCGGTTGCGGAGGGCTGGCCCGCGCCGCTGATAGCGGCATGGAACTGGCGCAGCGACCTGACGTAGAGGTCTTCGCGGTCGAAGCTCAGTTCCTCCTCGCCCTTGGCGGTGCGTAGAAGCACCGAACCGACCGGCTTCTGCGTCATCACATTTTTGGCAATCAGCGAGCCTTCCGAGCCATGCACTTCGAAGCCGGTATCGGCGTATCTGGTGGTGAAGCCTTCATGCGACTGGGCAATCACGCCAGACTTGAAGCGCCAGATGCACATGGCGCCGTCTTCCAGCCCGCTGCCGGCCATGCCGGCCGACTGGGTGAAGGCCGAAATCTCGATCGGGTCGTCGCCGAGCACGAAGCGCAGCGTGTCGGCATCATGCACGGTGACGTCGAGCACCACGCCGCCGCCGGCCTCAGGCTTGGTAATGCGCCAGCCCTGCAGGTTTTCCGGCAAATAGACGGAATGGAAGACGCACGCGGCAATCGGCTTGCCGATATGGTCGGCTGATATGGCGTCGCGCATGGCGCGGTGGGCGCCGGCATTGCGCAGATGATGATTGGTGCCAAGCACGACACCGGCTTCCTTGGCGGCGGCGACCATTGTGCGCGCGTCGGCGCTGTTCAGCGCCAGCGGCTTTTCGCACAGAACATGCTTTCCCGCCTTGATCGCAGCCAATGCCTGTTCGAGATGCAGTTCATTGGTGGTCGAGATGTAGACGGCGTCGATTTCGGCGCCGAGCAGGTCGTCCAGCGTCGAGACGGCAAGCGGAATATTCTGTTCCGCGGCATACGTCTTGGCGCGCTGCGGACTGGAGCTCATCACCGCCGCGATCTCGCCACCCTCTTGCGCGCGGATGGCGTTGATCATGAACTGTTTGGCGATCGTGCTGGCGCCGATCAGTCCCCATTTGACGCTCATGCCGCGTCTCCCATTCCTGCTGATGTGTCCTGGGCGCCGCGATTGGGACCGCAGCTGTCCCTGACGACCAGATTGACGGCGCCGATATGGTCCTCGGCATGCGTGATGCGCGACTGGATCATCTTCAGCATGACGTGGGCGGCGCGTTCGCCGAGGCCGGGTGTGTCCACCGAGACGCTGGTCAGCGCCGGCATATAATGCTCGGCCTCGACGACGTCGTCGAAGCCGACGACGGCGAAATCCGCGCCGGGCTCCAGCCCGCGCTTGCGCAGCGCCAGCATGACGCCGAAGGCGACGGCGTCGTTGAAGCACAGCGCCGCCGTCGGCGGCTCGGCCATGGCAAGGGCGGTTTCCAGGCAGGCGATGCCGCCCCTGCGGCTGGTCTCGCCTTCGACGACAAGCACGTCGCGCCTGGCCATGCCCAATGTCTCGCAAGCTTCACGAAAACCGCCCAGGCGCTCCTGATAGACGACCAGGTCGGAGGTGCCGCCAAAGAAGGCCAGCCGGCGATGGGCCTTGCCGATCAGATGGGCGGCGGCGAGATACGCGCCGCGATGGTTGTCAGGAGCGATCACCGGGATGCGGCTGTCCGGCAGGCGGCGCATGGCGAAGACGACCGGCACGCCCGCCATCTCGAGGCGACGGAAGGCGCCCGGCGTGGTGCCGCGCGCCGGTGACACGATCAGGCCTGCGACGCCCTGTTCCATCAGCGACTTCAGCACTTCTTCCTGGCGCACCGGGTTCTCCGCGGTGTTGGCGATGAAGGGCACGATGCCGGCTGACTGGAAGACGCGCTCCATGCCGACCGCCAGCTCGGCGAAAAAGGGGTTGGTGAGATCGTTGATGACCATGCCGATGACGTTGGAATGGGCTTTGCGCAGATTGGCGGCGCCGCGGTTGTAGACATAGCCGACATCCTCGATCGCCTTGCGAACCTTGACCGCGGTTTCAGGCCGGATCAGCCCTGAGCCTTGCAGCACAAGCGACACCGTCGATTTGGACACACCAGCCTCGCGGGCGATGTCCAGGATCGTTGCCTTGGGCCGGCTGGCCATGTCGGTGGTTTCCTCCGCCTGAATGGGCAAATCTATTGGAACGTTCTAATCACTCTGCCAAACGAGAGTCAATCGGGATTCTTGCGGAGATCGAAAAGGTGAGGAATGCGGTTCCAAGCAAGGGCTCTTAGCCTTCTTCGGCATTTGGACCGGTTCAATCGCCTGAATCATAAAGGTTCTTGATTTATTGGAACGTTCCATTTATAGGATGCCGAAAACGGAGGTTGCCATGGATATCACCCTGCCTACGCAGAATGGCGGCCGCGTCAGCTACAAGCTCGCGGGCAGTCCGGTCGAGCCCGTAATCGGTGCGGTTTTCCCGCGCATCGCCTATGCCGCTGCCCATGTCGTCGCCGACCCTTTCGCGATGACCGCCCCCTGGTCGAAGCCTGCGGTCGATTGGGACAAGACGATGGCGTTTCGGCATCATTTGTGGCGGCTTGGCTTCCGCATCGCCGAGGCGATGGACACCTCCCAGCGCGGCATGGGTTTCGACTGGGCGAATGCGCAGGAATTGATCCGGCGCTCGATCGCCGAGGCACGCAGCGTCGAAGGCGCAGACCTCGCCTCGGGCGCCGGCACCGATCATCTGGCGCCGGCCGCTGCCAGAACGCTCGACGATGTGATCGCCGCCTATGAGGAGCAGTTCACCTTCATCGAAGGCGAGGGCGGCAAGGCGATCATGATGGCCAGCCGGGCGCTGGCGGCGGTCGCAAAAGATCCGGACGACTATATCAGGGTCTACGATCGCATCCTCAGCCAGGCATCCGGCAAGGTCATCCTGCACTGGCTGGGCGACATGTTCGATCCGGCGTTGCAGGGATATTGGGGCAGTGGGAATTTCGAGGCTGCGCTCGACACCGTCGTCGCCATCATCGAGCGCCATGCTAATAAGGTCGAGGGGATTAAGATATCGCTGCTCGATGCCGGCAAGGAAGTTGCCTTGCGCAACCGGCTGCCGGAAGGCGTCGTCATGTTCACTGGCGACGATTTCAACTATCCCGAACTGATTGCCGGCGACGGGAAGCGGCACTCGCACGCTTTGCTCGGCATATTCGATGCCATCGCGCCGGTCGCCAGTGCGGCGCTGGCGAAACTGGCTGAGGGCGACCGCGCCGGCTATGACGCGCTGATGGCGCCGACAGTGCCGTTGTCGCGCAAGATCTTCGAGGCGCCGACGGAGTATTACAAGGCCGGCATCGTCTTCATGGCCTGGCTCAACGGCCATCAGGACCATTTCGCCATGGTCGGCGGCATGCAGTCGGCGCGCGGCATCCTGCACTATGCCGACATCTTCCGCCTTGCCGACCAGGCAGGGTTGCTCGCCGATTCCGAGCTTGCGCTGGCCAGGATGAAGCATTTCTGCGCGGTTGCAGGTGCCTGAGAACGACACAATCGCTGGCTGAAACCTATCCCCCGTATGGGGATTTGCGTTCTCGCGCCAAATCTGTATTCGGTTGCCGGGATTGGATGCGGACGGAGCGGCAATGACGGAAAAAGTGGCGCTCATCACCGGTGTAACCGGGCAGGACGGGGCCTATCTCGCAGAATTGCTTCTGCAGAAGGGCTATATTGTCCATGGCGTCAAACGCCGCTCGTCCTCGTTCAACACCGAGCGCGTTGACGACATCTATGTCGATCCGCACGAGCGCGGTGCGCGTTTCTTCCTGCATTATGGCGACCTGACCGACGCGACCAATCTTATTCGCCTGGTGCAGGAGACACAGCCCGGCGAGATCTACAATCTCGGCGCCCAGAGTCATGTCCAGGTGAGTTTCGAGACGCCGGAATACACCGGCAATGCCGATGCGCTGGGAACACTCAGGCTGCTCGAGGCGATCCGCATTCTGCGCCTGGAGAAGTCGGTGCGCTTCTATCAGGCCTCGACCTCGGAGCTCTACGGCAAGGCGCGCGAGGTCCCGCAAAGCGAGGCGACGCCCTTCCATCCGCGCTCGCCCTATGCAGCGGCCAAGCTTTACGCCTACTGGATCACGGTCAACTACCGCGAGGCTTACGGCATGTTCGCCGCCAACGGCATCCTGTTCAACCACGAAAGCCCGACACGCGGCGAGACCTTCGTCACCCGCAAGATCACGCGGGCCGTCGCCTCGATCCATCACGGCCTTCAGGCCACGCTCTATCTCGGCAATCTCGACGCCAAGCGGGACTGGGGCCATGCGCGCGACTATGTGGAGGGCATGTGGCGCATTCTGCAGCACAGTGAAGCCGACGATTTCGTGCTGGCGACCGGCGAGGCGCATTCGGTGCGTGAATTCGTCGAACTGGCGTTTGCGGAGACCGGGCGCAGCATTCGCTGGCAAGGCTCGGGTGTCGACGAGGTCGGTGTCGACGCCGGTTCGGGCGCTGTCGTGGTGCGCGTCGATCCGCGCTATTTCCGGCCGACCGAGGTCGATCTGCTGCTCGGTGACCCGGCCAAGGCTAAGGCAAGACTTGGCTGGTCGCACACGACCGGCTTCAGGGATCTGGTGGCGGAAATGGTGCAGGCCGATCTGGCGCGCACCGCCGGCGGCACGCGGCAGAACAGCCGTTCTGCGTGAGGCAGGTTCATGGACGCGACATTTGATCTGAAAGGCAAGCGTGTCTTCGTCGCCGGGCATCGCGGCATGGTCGGTTCGGCCGTCGTGCGCCGGCTGGCGAGCGAGGACTGCGAGATACTCACCGTATCGCGCGACAGGCTCGACCTGCTCGACCAGGCAGGGGTGCGGCGCTGGATGGCCGAGCACAGGCCGGATGCGGTGGTGATGGCGGCCGCCAAAGTCGGCGGTATCCTGGCCAATGACCGGTTCCCTGTCGATTTCCTGCAGCAAAACCTGGTTATGCAGGGCAATGTCATTGACGGCGCCTTTCGCAGCGAGGTCGGCAAGCTTTTGTTTCTCGGCTCGTCCTGCATCTATCCAAAGCTCGCGCCGCAGCCGATCAGGGAAGACGCGCTGCTGACCGGTCCGCTCGAACCCACCAATGAATGGTATGCGATCGCCAAGATCGCCGGGCTCAAACTGTGCCAGGCCTATCGGCGCCAGCATGGCGTCGACTACATCTCGGCGATGCCGGCCAACCTTTACGGTCCTGGCGACAATTTCGATCTCCAGTCCAGTCATGTCGTGCCGGCCCTGATGCGAAAGGCGCATGCGCTGGCGCTGAGCGGCGGCAACAGCCTCGAGGTCTGGGGCTCGGGCACGCCACGGCGTGAATTCCTGCATGTCGACGACGCCGCCGATGCCTTGGTCTGGCTGTTGAAGAATTATGCCGGCGACAGCCACGTCAATGTCGGTTCGGGCGAGGATGTCACCATTGCCGAGCTTGCCCAGACCGTCGCATCGGTCGCCGGCGTCGAGGCTAATATCGCCTTCGATACGACCAAGCCAGATGGCACGCCGCGCAAGTTGATGGATGTTTCGCGGCTGTTTGCGACGGGATGGCGCCCGCGCTACGCGCTTCGCGATGGATTGGAACAGACATATGCGTGGTTTCTCAACCATATTGAGAAGGGTGATGTCCGCCTCGGCGCGGCCTGATTCCAATTTTCCTTGAACCATTTCGCTGCCGCCCGCGACCAAGCGGTGTGTAGCAAACACGGTCCATCAAGGAGAACGTCAATGTTTATCACTTCAAGAAACGCATTTCTCGCCGCCATCGCGGTTTCGGTGCTGGCAGGGTGTCAGACGGCACCGCCGAGGGAATGCGAGAAGACCAAGCCCGGTGTCACCTACAACGGCAAATGCTGCGGCATCGGCACACCGTGCCGTGAAGGCAACAACACCCCTCATGACAAGCCCGACAGGCCCGATCCGCGGCCACAGTGATCCGCGAGCCAGAAACGTCCCGGCACGTGCCGGGACGTTTCGCCCCCGACAGGGTGGATTTACGGATCGGAAGGCCGCTACCCGGTTCCTTGCTGGCCGGCATTTGAATACGAAACGGGACGGCGGGGCAGTAGACGATGCGGTCGCGCAGATCGCGCGAAAACTTCCCGCCGGTCTGTACTTCAAGGGGCTGTTCGACTGTTTGAAGGGAAGGTCCCGTAGAAACTCAGATTTCGCTTTCCGTCGATGCGAAGGATGCTACTAAAAAAAATTCGAGATGCTCTTGAACTCATTTGGGGCGCCTCCTAATTCGATTTCCGCCAAGGCCATAAGGCTCGGCAAAAAATGGCGGCGCCGCACGGGGCGGCGCCCTTGTACCCATGTTGCTTCAAGGAGGATGTGGCTATGAGAACCTTTGATACTCTCTATCGGACCACCGTCGGTTT
>NZ_JAMYRV010000040.1:0-64447 GCF_040321555.1 Mesorhizobium sp. M0317
GGGGGGGGGGGGGGGGGGGGGGGGGGGGGGGGGGGGGGGGGGGGGGGGGGGGGGGGGGGGGGGGGGGGGGGGGGGGGGGGGGCGGCGGGGGGGGGGGGGGGGGGGGGGGGGGGGGGGGGGCCCGCGGGGGGGGGGGGGGGGCGGGCCCCCCGCGGCCGGCGTGCTGGTCGCCAACGTGCCGGCGGTCAATGCGCGTTCGGTCGCTGAATATGTGATGTTCGCGGCCCTTGCCCTGCTTCGGCGCTTCCGTTCGGTAGACCGCGACTTGCGCGCCAAGGGCTGGAATGCCGGCCGCGACCACGCCAGCCATGCCAGCGAGCTTGCCGGCAAGACCATCGGCATCATCGGCTTCGGCGCCATCGGTCAGGCGGTCGCCCATATCGCCGCGCACGGCTTCAGCCTCGACGTCGTGGCGACGACCCGCAGCATGCAGCCGGCACCCGACAGGATCGGCTTCCTGTCGATCGATGCGCTGATCGAACAGAGCGACATCATCGTGCTCTGCTGCCCGCTGACGCCGGAAACGCGCGGCCTGATCGGCCGCGAACGCATTGCCCGCATGAAGCCGGACGCGCTTTTGGTCAACATTTCGCGCGGACCGGTGATCGATGACGAGGCGCTGATCGAGGCCTTGCGCAAGGACCGCATCGGCGGCGCCGCACTCGACGTCTTTGCCACGCAGCCGCTGCCGGCAAACCATCCCTATTTCGGTTTCGACAATGTCATCGTCACCCCGCATATGGCGGGGATCACCGAGCAATCGATGATGCGCATGGGGGTGGGTGCTGCCGGCGAGACCTTGCTGGTGCTGGCCAACCGGCTGCCTGTCAATCTGCGCAATCCCGACGTGGTCGAGCATTACCGCAGACGGTTTCCTGCCGACTGACGTTTCTGCGAGCCGCCTCAATTTTCGCGGATTTGCCGTCGACCTTCGCCGACATGGTCAAGAGCGTCGTGAGAGTTCTTCTTCTGATTGCCGGTACAAGCGTGCCGCCAGCCGAGGCTCAGGCCGAAAGCAGCTACGTGCCTTGCGACAACGGCCTGCGCTGCGTGATGGCGCCCTGCCCTTCTACCAGCGCGCTCGACCTCGCCACCGGAAAGGTCGTCAAGGGTGTGTGGGTCGACATCGACGGCTTGCCGCAGCAGGACAAGGCGCTTGACCTTTCCGACAAGCTCTATGCCGGCAAGCTCGTTGTCACAGGAACAATCGAGAACCGGCCACACAGCTTCAACGGCAAGCAGCACGACGTGCCGACATTGTTCGCGACGGGCATCCTGCGCACCGCCAAGGACAGCGAACGCAAGCACTGCTCGTCGGGTTGACTATTACCGACCAAGCAGCCGCTCGATTTCAGCCGCGATGCGCAGCAGATGGTGGTCATGGCCATTGCGCGCCACCAGCATCAGCCCGGCCGGCAGCGTCATGCCGGGCATCGGTAGCGAGATCGCGCAGAGGTCGAACTGGTTGGCGACCTGGGTGTTGCGCAGCAGCAGACCTTCAGTGCGTTCACGCAGAGCCGTATCCTCGGCCATCGAAACGATAGTCGGCGCTGTCACCGGCGTGGTCGGCAGAGCCAGCACATCGACCGAACCCAACCGCTCGTCCATGGCTATGCACAGTGCCGCGCGACGACGCATTGCCCTGATATAAACCGGCGTCGGTATGGCCGCCGCCCGCGACAGCGGCCCGCTGACATGGGGATCGACCGGCATCGATGCGCCCGTCGCCAGCCAGTCGGCATGGATTTCAGCACCTTCCATGGCCGCGATCGAGCCGCGTTTGGTGGCCAGCCGCAGATCGGCAATGAGGTCGTCGATCGAAATGTCCGTGAGCCACGCGCCTGCCTGCTCGATCCCGGCAAGGCTGCGATCGAACGCGGCGGCAATCTCCGTTTCCGTGTCTTCGAAAAGCAGGCCGCGCGGAATGCCGACACGAAGCCCGGCAAGCGCTAACGGCAGGTGCAGTTGCGGCATCTGCTCGCCCGTCATCGCGGCGTCAGCCAGGGCACACGCAGCAACACTCAGCGCCAGCGGCCCGATCGAATCCAGCGTCGCAGAAAGGGGATAGGCACCAGTCAGCGGCACGCGCCGCGCCGTCGGCTTGAAACCGACGACGCCGTTCAGCGATGCCGGGATGCGCACCGAACCGCCGGTGTCGGAGCCGATGGAAATGTCGCTCGTCCCCTCGCCAACGGACACGGCGGCGCCCGACGACGAACCGCCTGGAATGCGGCTGGTGTCGGCGGCATTGCCCGGTGTGCCGTAGTGCATGTTGTCGCCGATAGCGGTGAAGGCGAATTCGGTCATGTTGGTCTTGCCGATGATGACGGCGCCGGCCTGGCGCAGACGGCTGACGACCGCAGCGTCGTGCCGACGGGGCGCGGTGTCCCTCAGCATCAGCGACCCGGCCGTGGTCGGCTCGCCGGCGACATCGAACAGATCCTTGATCGACACGATGGTGCCGTCGAGCGGCCCGAGCGATACGCCGGCCTTCTTGCGCGCATCGGTGGCCTCGGCCGCTGCGCGCGCCGCCTCGGCATAGAGTTTGGTGAACACCTTCTCGCCTGCCGCGCAACTGGCAAGACGTGACAGGATGATCTCGAGACGATCGCGGATTGATTGCATGTCGATGTCGGATTCCGTCAAGGTGGAGCGTCTTTAAGGCATATGGGCCGCTAGGTCAGCGGAAGGAATAGCCCGGACAGCGTGCCTTTGCACCTGCCAGCGATAGGAAGGGACTGATGCTGTACAAAGGCAGCTGCCACTGCGGCAAGGTTGCGTTCGAATTCAAGGCGCAGCTGACCGGCGCCGTGCGGTGCAATTGTTCGATCTGCTCGCGCAAGGGCGCGCTGTTGGCCGCCATCCCGCATGACAGCCTGACGGTGCTGGCGTGGGGCGACGATCTCGGCACCTACACATTCGGCAATCATGCAATGGCGCATCGCTTCTGCCGCACCTGCGGCATCCATCCCTTTGCCGAGGATGTCAGTCAGGGCAACGAACGCAGCGCCTACATCAACCTTAACTGCGTTGCGGATATTGATGCTGCCGGTCTGTCGATTTTCGACTTCGATGGCCGCTCGGTCTAAGCTTACCGGTAACCCGCGGCATCGGCAGGTTTGCCGGCGTCCTGTACCTCCGGAACATAGCGCCAGGCGTCCGGGCGTGAGCCGTCGAGATCGGTAAAACCATAAATCTGCGCTAACCCACCGCTGGACAGCGACTGGCCGTTCCAGCGCGCACGATCCGGATCCGCCGCAAGCGACGCGACCGCGCGGCCGACAAAGCGCGGCGTTTCGGAAATGACGAAATGCGGCACGTTGGAGGTGGCGTCGCGCCAATTGTCTTCGGTGACGCCAAACGCCTCCAGCATCATTTCGGAACGCAGCCAGCCGGGCGTCAGCGACACCGAGGTGGCGCCATGCGCAGCAAGATCTTTGGCGTGTGCCCATGCCATGCGGTTCACCGCGACCTTGGCGAGATCGTAGAACGGCGACAGCCGATAGTGATCGGCATTGTACTCGGCGGTGCCGTCAGTGACCTCGACCAGCAGCCCGCCCGGCCGCTCGATCATCAGCGGCAGCGCATGATGCGCGGTGATCAGATGCGTGTCGATGCCGAGCCGCAACAGGCGCAGGCCGTTTTCCAGATTGTGGTCCCAGACCGGCTTATTCCACTCGAACAGCTTTTCGCCGCCCCAGACATCGTTGACCAGAATGTCGAGCCGACCCTGTTCGGCCCGGATGCGCTCGACCAGACTGCGCACATCATCAGTCACCATATGATCGACTTGCACGGCAATGCCCTTGCCGCCATGCGAAGAAACCAGCTCCGCCGTCTCCTCGATGGTTTCGGGCCGGGCATAGTCGGATTGCTGGCTGCGTGTGGTGCGCCCCGTGACATAGACGGTGGCGCCGGCGGCACCGAGCTCAACCGCGATTCCCCGCCCTGCGCCACGCGTGGCGCCGGCGACCAAAGCGACTTTTCCCTGCAATGTCATGGTACGCTCCCAAACGAAACAATGATTAATCCAGCTGGCCTTCGCCGCTCACATCAGATATAAATGATCATTCGGTTATATCTGGATGTCAAGATGACTCGACCAAAAACGCAATCCGACGAGCAGGTGCTGGAAGCCGCGCTGCGATTGATTCACGATCAAGGCCCCGAGGCGCTCACCTTTGAGCGGCTGGCAAAGGCCTGCGGCCTCTCGGGCGCGACACTGGTGCAGCGCTTTGGAAACAAGGCGCAGCTGAAGCAGCGCACCTTGCTCTGTGCCTGGGGCGGTCTCGACGACAAGACCAGGATGCTGACGGCCACGGTTGCCAAAACCCCGGCAGGCGCCATCGAGCTTCTGGTGGGACTATCGCAGGGCTATGGCGGCATCGAAGCCTATGCCGAAGGCCTGCTCGTGCTGCGCGAGGATCTGCGCGACCCCGTGCTCAGGGCGCGGGGCGCCGCCTGGAAAGCGTTCCTGAGCGAGGCCCTTGCGGCTTGCTTCGCCGGAACGCCCGACACCCCGCGCGACATCGGCCTGCTGATGGCATCGCATTGGCAGGGCTCACTGCTGTGGTGGAGTTTTGACCCGACGATCGAGGTGGCCACCTATGTCGAGGAAAGCCTCAAGTGCTTCGTTGCAGCCATCACCAAGACAGCGGCCCGAAAACCGTGATGGGCCGCTGCGCAAGCTGGGAGTGGATGTAGTCTAAATTAGCTGGCGTGCCGCAAGCTCACGCCGCTGCCCTTGTCGAACAGCACCACCTTGTCCTGATTCCAGGCAAAGCGCACCGGCTGCTCGATCTGGACATCGGTTCTGGCCGGCACCGTGGCGCGCAGCGTCGTGTCGCCGACCCGCAGAGTCAGGATCTTTTCCACGCCATGGTTCTCGACATCGTGGACGCGTGCCTCGACCGGCGCACCGCTTTCAAGATACACATCCTCAGGTCGAATACCGAAGACGAGCGGGCGACCGTCGGTCGCACCGCCCGCCTTGGCACCCCCAGAGAAAGGCAGTTCGAAATTCAGCGGCGCCATCACCGCGCGGCCGTTGACCAGCTTGCCATCGATCAGGTTCATCGGCGGCGAGCCGACGAAGCTGGCCACATAGGTATCGCGCGGATTGTTATAGATCTCGTGCGGCGTGCCGGTCTGGATGATGCGGCCATGGTTGAGCACGCCCACCTTGTCGCCCATCGACATCGCCTCGATCTGGTCGTGGGTGACGAACAGGAAGGTGGCGCCAAGCTGGATCTGCAGGTTCTTCAGTTCCGTGCGCAGCGCCTCGCGCAGTTTGGCGTCGAGCGCCGACAGCGGTTCGTCCATCAGGAACACGCGCGGCTTGCGCACGATGGCGCGCCCGATCGAGACGCGCTGCATTTCGCCGCCTGAAAGGCGGTCAGTCTTGCGGTCGAGCAGATGCTCGATCCGCAGTGTCTTGGCCGCCCGCGCAACACGGTCCTTGATCTCGGCATCCGGCAGCCGACGTATCTTCGGCTTCAGGGGAAATTCGAGATTTTCGCGGACCGTATAGCGCGGATAGAGCGAATATTGCTGCAGCACGAGCGCCACGTCGCGCTCGGCCGCACCCCAGTCGGCGACGTCGACGCCGTCGATGAACACCTGACCCTCGGTCGGCTTTTCCAGACCCGCGATCATGCGCAGCGTCGTCGTCTTGCCGGCGCCGGTCTCGCCGAGCAGCACGAAGAACTCGCCATCGGCGATCTCGAGATCGAGCCCGGCCAGTGCGGTGTGGTTGCCGAAGCTCTTGGAAATATTCTTGAGCTGGATATGAGCCATCAGAGCCTCACCTCAAGCGACTTGCCGCTTGCCGTGTCGAAGAAATGTGCTTGCGTCGGATCGATCCTGGCGAAGACCTTTTCGCCCGGGCCGCCGACGAAGCCGCTCTTGGTGCGCGCGCGCAGCATCTTGGAGCCGACCTTGAGATCGACAATGTCGAACGAGCCGAGCGGCTCGACGATCTGTGTCTCGACCGGCAAGAAACCCTCCGCCGCTTCATGGCGCACCAGCACGCCTTCGGGCCGGATGCCGAGCGCCAGCTGGCCGCCGGCATGGCCGTTGAGCTTGGACAAAAGCGTGCGCGGAAATTCGAAGCCGGCGGCAGCGCCACCGACGGTGACCGAGGCCGCCGATGCGGTCTCGGCGATCGCCGCATCGGCGACGTTCATCACCGGGCTGCCGACGAACTGCGCCACGAACAGATTGGCCGGATGCGAATAGACCTCGTCGGGCGAACCGACCTGCTGCAGCACGCCCTCATGCATGATCACGATGCGGTCGGCGAGGCTCATCGCCTCGATCTGGTCGTGCGTGACATAGATGGTGGTCGAGCCCTGTTTGATGTGCAGCCGCTTGATCTCGGCCCGCATCTCTTCGCGCAGCTTGGCGTCGAGGGCGCCGATCGGCTCGTCCATCAGCATCGCCTTCGGCCGCCGCACCAGAGCCCGGCCGATGGCCACACGCTGCATGTCGCCGCCCGACAGCGCCGACGGCTTCTTGGCCAGCAGTTCCGTGATCTGCAGCGTCTTGGCGACCGAGCGCACCTCGCTATCGATCTCGGCCTTGCTCTTGCGCGTCGCGCGCAAGGGAAAAGCAATGTTCTCATAGACGCTCATATGCGGGTAGAGCGAGAACGACTGGAACACCATGGCGATGTCGCGGTCGGCGGCCTTGAGGTGTTGCACCGGCTTGCCGTCGATGAGGATGTCACCGCCGTCGATCGTCTCCAGCCCGGCAACCGCCCTCAATGTCGTCGTCTTGCCGCAACCCGACTGACCGAGCAGCACGATGAACTCGTTGTCGTCGATCTTGAGGTTGAGGTCCTTGATGACCTGGACCGCACCGAAGAATTTCTGGACGCCGCGAAGCTCAATCTGGGTCAATGCTCTGCTCCCGGATTGCGCACCTGGCCGGTACCGGCCTTCTCCGCCGGCGCGATCTTCGAGGTGATGTTGAAGCCGATCAAGCCGATCAGGATGATGGTCACGCCATAGCTGTGCAGCAGCAGGTTCCACGGCTGGCAAAGCGCGATGATGCCGAGGACCATCAGCACCTGAGACCCCGGTTCGAGATATTTCTGGTTGATGGCTCGAAAGATCATTTGCGGATCGCTCCGAAGGACATGCCGCGCAGCAAATGGTTGCGGAGCAGGAAGGTGAAGATTGCGACCGGCAGCAGGAACAGGAAGGTTCCGGCGGCGATCACCGTCCAGTCGGGCAGGCCGGCGCCGACCTGGCTGGGGATGAAGGGCGGCGCCGTCTGGGCGCGGCGGTTGGTCATGATCAGCGCGAAGGCATACTCGTTCCACGCCGTGATGAAGCAGAAAACCGCGGTCGCGGCGATGCCGGTGGCGGCCTCCGGCAGCACGATCTTGAAGAAGGCTTCCATGCGGGTGTAGCCGTCGACCAGCGCTGCCTCTTCATACTCCTTCGGGATCTCGTCCATGAACCCCTTCATCAGCCACACCGAAAAGGACAGGTTGAAGGCGGTATAAAGGATGATCAGCCCGATATGGGAATCGTTGAGGCCGACGGCCCGGTACATCAGGAACATCGGGATCGCGACCACCACCGGCGGCAGCATGCGCGTCGACAGGATGAAGAAGAGCAGATCCGCCTCCCCCTTCACCTTGAAGCGCGAGAAGCCGTAGGCGGTGAAGGTACCCATGCCGACAGCCAGCACCGTCGAGGTGATGGCGATGATCAGCGAGTTCATGAAGCGGCTCGGATAGCCGGACCATTGCACCTGGCCCTTGCCGTCGCGCACGATCTTTTCACCGCCGTCAAACACGACACGTTCCCACCAGGGTGCCGCCGCATACTCTTCCGGCGACGGCGGGTTGCGCATCTGCGAGCGCTTGGTGAACAGCTTGACGAACGGCGATATCTCGGGCTGGAACACCACCGTCGGCGGGATGGTCGTGGCAAGATTGCGCGGCTTGAACGCCGTCGAGGCGATCCAGTAGATCGGCGCCAGGAAGATGATCGTCACCAAAAGGACGGCGACGATGGCGACGCGATTGAAGCCTATTTCGGAAGAAGTGCGGACGGCGGCCATCTCAGCGCTCCTTCACCTTGTTGAGGTACTTGACGTAGATGTTGGTGATGGCCAGCACCATGATCAGCACGATGTAGGCGAGCGCGCAGGAGCGCCCGGTCTGCCATTCCTGGAACGCCATCTTGTACAGCCGGATAGAGATCAGCTCGGCCGTCGGCTGGCTGGTCAGGATATAGGCGAGGTCGAAGGTCTTGAACGCTTCCATGGTGCGGAAGATGACCGCGATCATCAGGATCGGCGCGACCAGCGGCAGCGTGATGCGGAAGAAGGTGTAGAACGGTCCGGCGCGGTCGATCGCCGCTGCTTCGTAGAGATGCTTCGGCACCGCCGAAAGGCCGGCCAGCGACAACAGCATGACGAAGGGCGACCACATCCAGATGTCGGTCAGCGCAACCGCATAGAGCGCCATCTTGGGATCGGCCAGCCACTCGAAATTGCCGAGGCCAAGCGCATAGTTGATGACCCCCCATGACGGATCATAGAGCAGTTTCCAGAACAGACCGACGACGGCCATCGACAGCATCATCGGCAGCAGCAGCAGCGTTGTGATGAGACCCTTGAGGGGAATATCCCGGTTGAGCAGCATGGCCACGCCGAAGCCGACGAGCAGCTGACCCGCGACCGAGATGATGACGTACTTCGCGGTGATGGCGAAGTTGGACCAGACATAGGGATCGTTGAGCAGATCGCGATAATTCTGCAGCCCGACGAAATTCGCCGGCGCGTTGGTCGACGCGCGGAAATCGGTGAAGGAATAGCCCAGCGAATAGATCAGTGGGAAAATATTGAAGATGATCAGGAACAGGATCGTCGGGATTATGAAGAGGTTGCGGATCGACATGTCGCTCAAGCCGCGTGCAGCGGCCCGCGAGGAAGTGTCCAGCGTGGTGATCATCGTGGTCGCCAAGACCCTGCTCCCGTTTCGGAAAAAAAGAACGGAGGAGGCACGGATGCCTCCTCCGCGAGAAAAGCTGCTTATTGGCCGCGGCCGTATTTCTTGAACGTCGCGTTCCAGTCGCCTGCGAGCGCGTCCAGCGTTTCCTTGGCGGTGCCTTCGCCGCCGATCATGTAGGGATAGACGCGCTGGTTGAGCTGCTGCAGCAGCTCGGCATATTCCGGCACCGCCCAGAAGTCCTTCACCTTGAACATGGTCTCGTAGAAGGCCTTGTTGTACGGCGTGGCGTTCTGGAATTCGTCCGACTTGAGCACGGCGGCGCTGCAGGTGTAGCCGCCGAGCGCCGCCCACTTCTTCTGGGTCTCGTCCTTGATGAACCATTCAAGGAACTTCGTCGCCTCTTCCTGCTTCTTGGAGTAGGAGACGATGGAGATGCCCTGACCGCCGAGTGCGGCGAACTGATCGCCGTTCGGGCCTGGAGGATTGGCGAAGAAGCCGGTGTTCTTGGCGTTCGGGTTCGACGCCTCGTTGATCAGCGAGGGGAAGAACGCGAAGTAGTTCATGCTCATCGCGGCCAGGTTTTCGGTGATCGCCTGGTTGTCCTCGACGAAGAACGACTTGGCCCAGCCCGGAGGCGTGAACGTGTAGAGTTCCTTGTAGGCGTCGAGTGCGGCGATTGCCTTGTCGGAGTTGATGAAACCGTCGACCTTGTAGGTCTTGTAGTCACCCAGTTCGCCGCCGAAGGAGAACAGCGCGTTTTCGAAGCCCATCGCCATCGCGTCATAGGAATTGTCGGTGTAGATGGCGATGCCGTATCGCTTCTGATCCGGCCGATAGAAGAACTCCGCGATGTCGCGCAGCGCCTTGAAATCCTTCGGCACGTCGAGATCGTAGCCGTATTTGGCCTTGAAGGCTTCCTTTTCCTTCGGGTCCTCGAACCAGTCCTTGCGATAGGACCAGCCGACAGCGTCGCCTTCGAGCGGGATCGCCCAGTACTTGCTGCTGCCGCCCGGATACTCGGCGTAATATTTCACCGTTGCCGGCGCCATCACTTCGCCAAGCTTGTGCTTGTTGAAGAAGTCGGTCAGGTCGACATAGTGGCCGCCGGTCGAGCCGGCGCCGAGCCATTGCGAGTCGCCGACGACCATATCATAGGCGTCGCCATGGGCGTTGAACTCGGTGAAAGCCTTGGTCTGGAAGTCGGACCAGGGCGTGGTTTCCACCGTGATCTTGACGCCGGTTTCCTTCTCGTACTCGTTGCCGAGTTCCTGCAGGTAGTTGGCCGGATCCCATTCCGCCCAAAAGATGGTGAGCTCCTTGTCCTGCGCGTAGACGGACGTTCCGCAGGCAAGTACTAAGCCGATACCAGCAAGCAGGCTGGTCATTGTCTTGCGCATAATGATTTCCTCCCTTGTGCGCATTCTACCTTGTCATGAGAGCCGGCGGTGAAGCCGGCCCTGGTAGTTCCTCCCGAGATCGCACCTTTCCGGTTCCAAGCCTCCTCGCTTTGCCGGAAAATGGATCGCAGCTCTCACTTTTGATCCGCTTTTTCTGTCCTGATCTGGTATTACCAATTTTGGATAGCCGTCAAGCTCTTTCTTGGATCACCACCGGACCTTGTATAACCGGATTTTTCATGTATCCGACTGTTTTCCCTGAATTTTCCTACTCGTTGATATAGGAGAGCCTTGTTTCGGCACTGCCATCCCGGTTAACATCAATAGTGGGCATCCAAATCTGGTCGAACCAGATTGGCGCTATTTCGCCAATGCCGCTGTCGGGGCCGCATCGATTTCAGCCGTCGATTCCGCCACCGCGGCGCGCACAAGGGCGCCCGCCGCCCATTGCGCGACCGACCGCATGCCGCGGCTATCGAGCCCCCATATATCCTTCAGCACGATCAGCACTTCGACGCCGAACATCATCGACAGCGCCTGCGCCAGGCGCTTGAACTCGCGCGGCGGCAGCCGGCCTTTGAGCGGTGCGATGGCATCCTTCAGCAGCTGGACGCGATGTCCGCGCGTGAATTGCGGCTCGCCGCCCAGCGTGCCCGCCTGCCGCTGCGCCCATTGGTCGAGCGACAGTTTCAGCGCTGCCTTGAAAGTTGCCTCGAAAGCTTCGATGCGCGGCATGGCGGTATCGAACAATTCGGCAACGCGGCGCCCGGCATCGGTGGACGTCGATTGCCAGGTCAGGATCGGCCCAAGCCCCTCGTCGACCACCGCCTGCACCAGGGCTGCCTGGCTGGGGAAATAGCGATAGGCGGTGGCGCGCGACACTTGCGCCGCCTCCGCGACTTCGCTGACCGACGGGGTGACGCCCGCCTGCATCAGCCGCGTCGCCGTCTTCAGCATCAGCCGTTTTGTGCGGGCACGTGGGCCGCGTTCGGCAGCCTCGTTGGCGTCGTCGCTCCCAGCGGCTTGTTGACGTGAGACTTCCATGTCAATACGATACGCGCGTCTCAAAAAAATGCAATGGGCTTTGCTTTCGGAAGACCAAGCAAAAGAGCGGCAGGCGGTCCAGCGCCGGGTCGGCGGTGACGGGAGAAACGCGATGAAACGCATCTACGTGGTGGGCACAGCCGACACCAAGGGCGAGGAACTTGCCTTCCTGGCCGATGCTATTGCGGTCACCGGCAGTTCGGTTGCCCGCGTCGACATCGGAACGCGCGGCGCCACCGTGCCGGTCGATATCCCGGCCAGCGAGGTCGCGGCGCATCATCCGGATGGAGCCAGTGGCGTGCTCGGCATCGATGATCGCGGCACGGCAGTGGCCGGGATGGGCGCCGCCTTCACCAGTTTCATTTGGTCGCGCGACGACATATCAGGCGTGATCGGCATTGGCGGCGGCGGCGGCACGTCGATCATCACTGCCGGCATGCGCGCGCTGCCGCTTGGGCTGCCCAAGATCATGGTCTCGACGCTCGCCTCCGGCGACACCGCGCCCTATGTCGACGTCTCCGACATCATCATGATGCCATCGGTCACCGATATGGCGGGACTGAACCGGCTGTCACGCGTCGTGCTGCACAACGCGGCGCAAGCGATCGCCGGCATGGCTGCCAAGCCGGCGCCGACTGCCACCGGCAAGCCGGCACTCGGGCTCACCATGTTCGGCGTCACCACGCCTTGCGTGACCGCCATCGCCGACCAGTTGCGCGCCAACTATGACTGCATGGTCTTCCACGCCACCGGAACCGGCGGCCGCTCGATGGAGAAGCTCGCAGACTCGGGCCTGCTCGCCGGCGTCATCGACATCACCACGACGGAAGTCTGCGACCTGTTGTTCGGCGGCGTGCTGCCGGCGACGGAAGACCGCTTCGGCGCTATCGCCCGCACCAAGCTGCCCTATGTAGGCTCGGTCGGCGCGCTGGACATGGTCAATTTCTGGGCGCCGCCGACCATTCCCGAGAAGTTTAGGGGCCGGCTGTTTTACGAGCACAATCCCAACGTCACGCTTATGCGCACCACGGTGGACGAATGCCGCGGTATAGGCGAGTGGATCGGCACCAGGCTCGCTCGCTGCGAGGGCCCTGTGCATTTCCTGATCCCCGAAAAAGGCGTCTCGGCACTCGACATCGAGGGCGGCGCCTTCTTCGACCCCGAAGCCGACGCCGTGCTGTTCGATGCCGTCGAGCGCACCATCAAGCCGAACGCCGCGCGCCGGGTCTCACGCCTGCCGTTGCACATCAACGATCCGGAATTTGCCAAAGCCGCAACCGCGGCCTTCCTCGACATCGCCAGATAGTGAGAGCCAACAAATGCCCGCAATACCGCGCAAGGACATATTGAAGAAGTTCAAGGCGATGATCGCCGACGGCGTGCCCATCGTTGGGGGCGGCGCCGGCACTGGCCTGTCGGCCAAGGCCGAGGAAGCCGGCGGCATCGACCTCATCATCATCTACAATTCCGGCCGCTATCGCATGGCCGGGCGCGGCTCGGCTGCGGGCCTGCTCGCCTATGGCAACGCCAACGAGATCGTCAAGGAAATGGCATACGAGGTACTGCCGGTGGTCAAGAAGACGCCGGTGCTGGCCGGTGTCAACGGCACCGATCCCTTCGTCATCATGCCGTTGCTGCTTGCCGAGCTGAAGACGATGGGCTTTTCCGGCGTGCAGAATTTCCCGACCATCGGCCTGTTCGATGGCAGCATGCGCCAGAGTTTTGAGGAAACCGGCATGGGCTTCGGGCTGGAGGTCGACATGATCGCCGAGGCGCACAAGCTCGATCTTCTGACCACGCCCTATGTCTTCAACCCCGACGAGGCGCGCGCCATGACAAAAGCCGGCGCCGACATCGTCGTTGCCCATATGGGGGTGACGACCGGCGGCTCGATCGGAGCCACGTCGGCCAAGTCGCTCGACGACTGCGTGGTCGAGATCGACGTCATCGCCAACGCGGCGCGCTCGGTGCGCAAGGATGTCATCCTGCTTTGCCATGGCGGGCCGATCTCGATGCCGGACGACGCGAGATACATTCTCGACCGCTGCAAGGGCCTGCATGGCTTTTATGGCGCGAGTTCGATGGAACGGCTGCCGGCTGAAGCCGCGATCGCCAGGCAGACGGCGGATTTCAAGGCCGTCACGCTGCACGACCAGAAGAAAAAGAAGGGATGAGATCATGACCGACAAGAGCAAGGTATTCGTATACCCGAAGGACGTGAGCGCCTTCGGCTTTGACTGGGGCAAGCTGTCGCTGACGGTCGCGCCTGAAGTGAATGGCGCTGAGCGCTTTTCCGGCGGCGTCGTCGACCTGCCCTCAGGCAAGGGCCACACCCGCCACAACCACCCCGGCGCGGAAGAAATCATCTTCGTCATCTCAGGCAATGGCGAACAAATGGTCGAGGACGAGAACGGCAATCCGGTCGTCGCCAAGGTCGGCCCCGGCTGCACCATCTATGTGCCGGAAAGCCGTTTCCATTCGACACTGAACACGGGCGATGGGCCGATGCAGCTCTTCGTGGTCTATTCGCCGGCCGGACCCGAACTGGTGCTGCGGGAGCTGCCGGATTTCAGGCTGATCCCGGCGGGGAAGTAATCGCGAAAAGCCCCCTTCATCCGGCCGCTTCGCGGCCACCTTCTCCCCGAGGGGAGAAGAGGCAGAAGCCAGCGCCGGCGCAAACTCCTCTCCCCTCGGGGAGAGGTCGGATAGCCCCGAATTGCCCTTCGCAATTCGGATGGCAATCCGGGTGAGGGGGTAGCGCCGAGCTAGGCTATCCCACCTCTATTCCACCCCCGCGCCCGATCCCCAAACATCACATATCCCGTATCCGTCACCGCCAACGTGTCCTCCAACTTGATGAACCCCCGCGTCGGGTGAAGCATGGTCGTCTCCACCGACAGCACCATGTTTGTCTCCAGCGGCTTGGCGGCATAGGTGCCTTCATAGGTCACTGGATGGTTGGTCATCAGGAACGGAGCCTCATGCGTGATCAGCCCCATGCCGTGGGCGAAGAAATCCGTGTAGGGCGCGACCTTGGAGGCCTTCAGCACGCCCTCGGCATGCGAAATCATATCGCCGCCGACGGTGCCTGCGCTCACCTTCGAGAACGCCGCCTGCTGCACTGTCTCGACCTCGGCCAACAGATCTTCCAGTTCGGCATCCGGTTCGCCCAGAATGCCCATGCGGCAGAGGTCGCCAATATGGCCGTGATAATTGCCGCCGGAATCGATCGACAGCACGTCGCCCTTTTTCCAAGCCTGCGGTGACGCCGCGCGGTTGTGGCTGGCGCCCAACGTCAGCAGGCAATATTCGAAATGCGCGCCGCGATTGGTTTCTTCGCGCCGCAGATGCTCGATGATCTCCGCCTTGGTCGTGCCTTCATGCGCCCACTGGATGGTCGCCAGCATGGAATCCGTGATTAGCTCGGAGGCAATACGCAGCTTTTCCAGCTCGGCGTCCGTCTTGATGGCGCGCATGCTCTCCAGCATGCCGGTCGCGTCGATCAGCCTGGCATCCGGCAACGCCTTGCGGATCAGCGCATAGGCGTCCGACGGCAGGAAGGCCGGCTCGATGCCGAGGCGGGCGCCGGCCTTGCCGATCTTGCTGATGTGCTCGACCGCAAGATTGGCAGCATCGAGCGTGCCCCAGCAGGCGGCATGCAGCGTCGGCGTCCAGAACGGGTTGTTCTGGTGCTCGGCGCCTTCCATGCGGTTGCCGATATAGGCGGCATGATCGGGCCCGCCCTTTTCATAGAGGACGATAGGCAGGTAACGGCTATGGCCGATCGCATCCATGGCGGCAAAGAAGATGAACCTATAGCCGCCAAGCAGATACTGCGTGTTGTGCTTGGAGGTCGCGAGCAGAACATCGATGCCGGCCTCTTCCATCAGCCGGTCGACCCTCGCCTGATCGAACGGGATATTGCTGACGGCGCTCTTGCCCGGGGCGATGCTCATCTTTCTCTCCCTGATATCAGTGGGATCGCCGGCCGTACTGCGTCCAATCCCTTGACTTCGATCAAATCTGCACCATTTCGTCCACTCTGGTCCACCAGAAACAGGTTAGATTGGTTCGGCAGGCTGTCACCAAGTCGTCATTGCTGCACATTTAGGCAATCTGGTCCTGCCAGAATATCAGAATGAAAGGGCCACCTCTAAACTGGTCCAGCGGACGAAAATTTCAAAGCCAAGCAAGGATGCGCCAATTCCGTCTCTGGCGAAACCCTTGGCAAGGGCCATAATCGCCGCGAGGATGCGGGTGCCGCCAGCGTCGAGGGGTGCGCCCATCTGGTCGCGGAGAGGACGGAGTTTGATCATGTCGGATATTTCCAGACGCACGCTGCTTGGCGGCTCAGTTTTACTGCTGGCCTCCACCGCCATGCCCACATTCAGCTGGGCGCAGACGCCGAAGAAGGGCGGCCGCCTCGTGCTTGCCGCCGATTCCGAGCCGCGCAACCTCAATCCCGCCATCGTCGCCTCCAACGGCGTCTTCTTCATCTCCAGCAAGATCGTCGAAACGCTGGCCGAAGCCTCGTTCGAAGGCAAGGACGGACTGGAACCGCGCCTTGCGCTCTCCTGGGAAGGTGCCGCCGACGGGCTGTCGGTGACCTTCAAACTGCGCGACGGCGTCAAGTGGCATGACGGCAAGCCGTTCACCTCGGCCGACGTCGCCTTCTCGGCGCTGCAGATCTGGAAGCCGCTGCAAAATCTCGGCCGCACCGTGTTCAAGGATCTGGCCAGCGTCGACACGCCTGACGATCTGACCGCCTTCTTCAAATTCGCCAAGCCAACGCCGTTCCAGCTGATCCGCAACGCGCTGCCGGCGCTGTCAAGCGTGGTGCCGAAGCACATCTACGAGGTCGGCAAGATCGAGGACAACCCGGCCAACAATGCACCCATCGGCACCGGACCGTTCAAGTTCGGCGAATACAAGGCCGGCCAGTATTACAAGCTGACCAGGAATGCGGATTACTGGGCCAAGGACGAGCCGTATCTCGACGAGATCATCTACCAGGTGCTGCCCGACCGCACGTCGGCTGCAGCGGCGCTCGAGGCCGAAGAGATCCAGCTCGCCGCCTTCTCCGCCGTGCCGCTCGCCGATCTCGACCGCATCTCCAAGGTGCCGGGCCTGAAGGTCATCTCCAAGGGCTATGAGGGGCTGACCTATCAGCTCGTCGTCGAGATCAACCATCGCCGCAAGGAACTGGCCGACGTGAAGGTCCGCCAGGCGATCGCGCATGCCATCGACAAGGACTTCGTCGTCAAGACGGTGTTCCTCGGCTATGCCGCCACCGCCACCGGCCCGGTGCCGAAGAACGATCCGCAATTCTACACTGCCGACGTGCCGATCTATCCATTCGACGTCGCCAAGGCCAACGCCTTGCTCGACGACGCGGGGTACAAGCGCGCCGATGACGGCAAGCGTTTTGCGCTGAAACTCCTGCCGGCACCCTATTTCAACGAGACGAAGCAGTTCGGCGACTATCTGCGCCAGGCGCTGGCGGCAATCGGCATCGACGCCGTGATCGTCAACAACGACTCGGCCGCGCACATCAAGGCCGTCTACACCGACCACGCCTTCGACCTCGCCGTCGGCCCGCCGGTGTTCCGCGGCGACCCGGCGATCTCGACCACCATCCTGGTGCAGAGCGGCATTCCCGACGGCGTGCCGTTCTCCAACCAGGGCGGCTACAAGAACGCCGCGCTCGACGCGCTGATCGCCAAGGCTTCGGAGACGCTGGATACGTCAGCGCGCACCGACCTCTACAAGGAATTCCAGAAACAGGTCGCGGCGGACCTGCCGCTGATCAACGTCGCCGAATGGAGCTTCATCAGCGTCGCGCGCGATACCGTGGGCAACATCGCCAACAACCCGCGATGGGCGGTGTCGAACTGGGCGGACACCTATCTGGAATCGTGACACATTTGCGCGGATGAAAGTTCGCAAAGAAATTGGTGTGAAGGCATGGCGTAGGGCCGCGTTTCGTCACACCCCCCTCTGTCCTGCCGGACATCTCCCCCGCAAGGGGGGAGATCAGCAGCTTCGCTGTCGCGTACATTCGGCATCGAAGATTGGCGAAGGCAGAGGCGACATCCAATCTCCCCCCTTGCGGGGGAGATGTCCGGCAGGACAGAGGGGGGTGCCTAGACACCGCACCTCTCCCGACTGGCGCAGCGCTATGCCTTTCCCATGACCCGCGCCCTCACCCTCATCCGCCGTCGCCTCGTCGGCAGCATCTTCGTGCTGCTGATCGTCATCATCGGCACATTCCTCCTCCTGGAAGCTGCCCCCGGTGACGCGGTCGACGCCTACATCGTCTCGACCGGCGGCGACGCCGGCATGATCGAATTGCTGCGCCATCGCTGGGGCCTCGACCAGTCCGAGCTGACACGGCTCGCGAACTATCTCTGGGCGCTGCTGCATTTCGACCTCGGCCAGTCCGTTACCTTCTCGCGGCCAATTCGCGATGTTATCCTGGAACGCCTGCCGACGACACTGCTCCTGATGGTGACCGCCACTGCGCTCTCCTTCGGTTTGGGCTCGGCGCTCGGCATCTACGCCGGCGCCAGACCCGGCAGCTTTCGCGACCGCTTCCTGTCGATCGGCTCGCTGGCGCTTTATGCCGTGCCGGGTTTCTGGCTTGGCCTGGTGCTGATCGTCGTCTTTGCCGTCGACCTGCGCTGGCTGCCGATCGGCGGCATCGAGAGCCTGGCCTCGGACAAGACCGGTTTTGACCGCGCCACCGACATCGCCGTCCACCTCGTCCTGCCGGTTTCCGCGCTCGGCTTCATCTATCTCGCGCTCTATCTGCGCATGATGCGCGCCGGCATGGCCGAGGCGTGGCGGCAGGATTTTGTGCTCGCCACCCGCGCCCGGGGGCTGTCACGCCGCCGCATCGTGCTCGCCCATGTCGCCCGCAACGCGCTCTTGCCGCTGGTCACCATGCTCGGCCTGCAATCGGCGCAGATGCTTGGCGGCAGCGTCGTCATCGAGAGCGTCTTTGCCGTGCCCGGCCTCGGCCGGCTGGCGCAGGAAGCGGTCGCCTCGCGCGACACGCCGCTGCTGCTCGGCATCATCCTCACCAGCGCCGTCCTCGTCATTGCCATCAACCTTGCAGTCGACATCGCCTACGCCTTCCTCGACCCGCGCGTCGGCGCCAGTGAGGCCAGCGCGTGAGCGCGCTGCCGCGGTTCCTGCGCCGGCCGGAAGCGGTCGCCGGCGCGATCATCCTGGCGCTTCTGTTCGCCATGGCGCTGTTTGCGTCGCTGCTCTTCCCCGGCGACCCGCAGGCCATTGCCGGACCAGCACTGCTGCCGCCGTTCCAGGACTGGTCGCTGCCGCTCGGCACCGACCGGCTCGGCCGTGACGTGCTGGCCGAACTGTTCCACGGCGCCCGCACCTCGCTGGCGGTCGGCCTGGCGGCGGCGGCGGCGGCACTCTTCGTCGGCGCGGTCGTCGGCACGCTGGCCGGCTTTGCCGGCGGCCTTGTCGACGAGGTGCTGATGCGCATCACCGATGCCTTCCAGACCGTGCCGAGTTTCCTGCTGGCGCTGGCCTTCGTCAGCGTCGTCGGTCCGTCGCTCGGCATCGTCGTCGCGGCAATAGCGCTCGGCGCCTGGACCGGGCCGGCGCGTGTGGCGCGCGCCGAAGTGCTGTCGATCCGCGAACGCGATTACGTCGCCGGCGCTCGCGTCATCGGCATGCATCCGCTTGAGATCGCTTTTCGCGAGGTGTTGCCCAACGCGTTGCCGCCGGTGCTGGCCTTGTCCTCGGTGATCGTGGCGGCCGCGATCCTCACCGAGGCAGCGCTGTCCTTCCTCGGCCTCGGCGACCCCAATCGCGTCACCTGGGGCGGCATGATCGCCGAGGGCCGCACTGTGCTGCGCACCGCACCCTTTCTGTCGATCGTTCCGGGCATTGCCCTGGTACTGACCGTGCTCGGTATCTATCTCGCCGGCGAATGCGTGGTGGAGACGACGGCGGTGCGGAGGAGCCTGTCGTGACCGCACTGGCTGAGATACGCGATCTGTCGGTGCGCTATCGGCGAGATGGCAGCGAGGTGACGGCGCTGAAGGGGGGCAGCCTGGATGTTATTGCCGGCGAGCGGCTGGCGATCATTGGCGAAAGCGGTTCGGGCAAGAGCACGCTGGCGCTGGCGGTGGCTGGACTGCTGCCGGCGAGCGCCAAGATTGAAGGGCATGTCAAGTGGCAATTTCAGGCGCCGCGATCCTTCCCACCCCCCTCTGTCCTGCCGGACATCTCCCCCGCAAGGGGGGAGATCAGCAGCTTTGCCGACGGCTTCCCTTCTGCAACGTTCGTGGTTGGCGAAGGCGAAGATGAGAGAGCAATCTCCCCCCTTGCGGGGGAGATGTCCGGCAGGACAGAGGGGGGTGTGACGGAACGCCGACCTCTCAAATTAACCGAGCCCAGCACGCTCCCCCTTCCCGGCCGCGACATTGGTTTCGTCTTCCAGGACCCCTCCGCCAGCCTCGACCCCGTCATGAACGTCGGCAAACAGATCGCCGAAGTCGCCCGCGCCCATCTCGGACTCGACTGGCCGCAAGCATACGCCAAGGCAAAGACCCTGCTCGAACGCGTCCGCCTGCCCGACCCACAAACCGCCATGCGTGCTTTCCCGCACCAGCTCTCCGGCGGCCAGAAGCAGCGCGTTGCTGTTGCCGCGGCCATTGCAGCCGGTCCGAAACTGCTGATCGCCGATGAGGCGACCAGCGCGCTGGACACCATTGTGCAAGCCGAAATCGTCAGCCTCATTCGGCAACTGGTGGCGGAGGACGGCATGACGCTGCTGTTCATCAGCCACGACATCGCGCTGGCCGCCGAACTCGCAGAGCGTATCGCTGTATTCCGGAACGCCGAACTGATCGAACTCGGCCCGACGGAGCAAATCATAAACGCCCCGCGCCATGCCTATACGCGAACGCTGCTCGACGCCCATCTCGGCCTCGACGCCGATCCGCTGCTACGACGGGCGCCGGCATGAACTTGCTCACCGTCTCCGGTCTTACCAAGCGATACCGTCGTGGCGGCAAGGCCATCGCGGCCGTCGACGGTGTCTCCTTCGCCATCGAACCCGGCGAGACGCTGGCGCTGGCCGGGCCCTCCGGCAGCGGCAAGTCGACGATCGCGCGGCTGGTGCTTAGGTTGATCGAGCCCGACGCCGGCACCGTCCAGTTCGAAGGCGATGACTTTCTGCTCTTGAAGGGTGCGGCCCTGCGCACCAAGCGCGCGCGCCTGGAAATGGTGTTCCAGGATCCGCTCGCCGCGTTCAACCCGCGCGCCACGGTGGCTCGCGTGCTTGACGATCCCTTGCGCATCCATGCCATCGCTTCCCGCGCCGAGAGGCCGGCCCGCATTGCTGCCTTGCTGGATCGCGTCGGGCTGGCAGCCGATCTCGCCCCGCGCGCCATTCACGAAATCTCCGGCGGCCAGCGCCAGCGCGTCGCCATCGCCCGCGCCATCGCAACCAAACCGTCGCTGATCGTGCTCGACGAGGCGGTGTCGGCGCTCGACGTTTCGGTCCGCGGACAGATCCTTGCGTTGCTGCTCGACCTGCAAGCCAGGGAACGGATCGCCTATCTCTTCATTTCGCATGATCTCGGCGTCGTACGGGCCATCGCCCACCGCGTCGTTCTTCTCGACGCCGGGCGGATCGCCGAGAGCGGCGACGCCCGCAACGTTATCGACGCGCCGCAGTCGGCAATCGGCAAGGCGCTGGTTGCGGCGGCGCCAAGATTGGACAGAAGCAGCAGGCAAGTACCATGACCGAACCAGAAGCCAGAGCCGAAAAACTCTCGCGCGAACTCGATTCCGCCTTCCGTAACCGCGCCGATCTCTACCGTCTGTTTCTCGACGAGCTGACCGGCGAACTCGGCGCGGAAAAGGCCGAGGCGATCATGATCCGCACCATCGAGCAGCGCGGCAAGGAGGTGGCGGCGGCCGCCTTCGTCCGTTTCGGACCTAACGACGCGCCGGCCATCGGCGAGGCATTTTTGGCCGTCAGCCCGGATGGCGGCCTGATGTATCCGACCGATGTCGAGCGCGGGCCGGACCACATCGCCTTCAAGGTGAAGCGTTGTCCGCTGAAGGACGCCTGGGTCGAGGCCGGTGTCGGTGATGAAAAACTCGCCACGCTCTGCCGCATCGCCGGCGCTTTCGACCGTGGTCTGTTCGAGGCAACGGGCGTGCGCTTCGACAATGTCACCTGGACGCCGGGCCACGGCTCCGGCTGCTGCCACATCGCGCTGACCAACCGGGATGCCGCCGAATAAGCAGTTGCTGATCAGCCGGCGGCAAACACATGCAGCTCCGTGCCCGCCTGTTCGGCAGCAGTGCGCAGGTCGGCCTTCGGTTCGCTGTCGGTGACGATATCGGCAATGTCATCGAGCCCGCAGATGCGTTCGAGACTGCTGCGGCCAAACTTGTCGTGGGTCACCACCAGCACCGTCGACAATGAACGCGATATCATCGCGCGTTTAACGGCTGCGGCGCCCGAGATCATGTCGCTCGGACCATCGGCGCTTATCCCCGATGCCCCGATAATGGCGACGTCGGCATTGTAGCGGCGCAGGAACTCGACGGTGTCTTCGCCCAACACGCTGCCTTCCCGGCTATCATAGGTCCCGGGGCAGAGCAGCACCCGAAAGGTCGGATTGGCGCCGGCCACAGAGGCCACTCCGGTGGAATTGGTGATGATGGTCAGGTCGCGCTTCAGCTGCGAAAGGTTGCGCGCCACCTCATAGGTGGTCGAACCGCCATCGATCATCACGATCTGGCCCTTCTCGACAAGGCTTGCCGCGCCGCGGCCGATGCGGGCGCGCTCCTCGACCAGGGTCAGGCCGCGCTCCGAAATCACCGGCTCTGATGTCACCAGCGAGATCGTCGCACCGCCATAGGTGCGGTTGATCAGTCCGGCATCGCCGAGTTCGATGAGATCGCGGCGGATGGTCTCGCCGGCGACGCCGATGCGCCGTGCGAGCTTGGAGATGCGTATCGACGCCGACCGGCGCACTTCCGAAAGGATAAGCGCGTGCCGCTCCTTCTTCGTCAGTCGGCCTTGGTCCATGACTATTCCATTCCCTTTGCAGCAATCAGCGCGTCGCCAAGCTCGGCAAATCCTTGCGCGCCGCGCCCGCGTGTGACGAAGGCGGGAGACGCCGGAAGCTCGCCGGCGAAGTCCAGCACATTAGCGACGCCGACGCTGTTGGGGAAGAAGCCGAACATTGGTGCATCGTTTGGACTATCGCCGACGAAGACAATGCTGTCCTTGTCGTGGTCGATATCTACGCCGAAACAGTCCCGCAAGAATAGCCGGCTTGTCGACAGTTTGTCGTATTTGCCGAACCAGCCATTGACGTGGATGGACGAGATTTTCGCCGTCGCGCCATAGCGCTGGAAGATGCCGACGATCTTCAGAACCTCGGTTTTGGGCAGCGGCGCCACGTCCTCGCAAAAATCGATCGCCAGATCGGCCTCGCGATAGGCCTGGTCGGCCGCGACCGCCGCACCCGGAACTTCGCTCAGAACGGTTTGCTCGATCTCCTTGAGGCGTGCGGCATCGGCCTGCCGTTCGGCAGCGCTCTTGGCGTAGTGGCGAACAATCCGCTTTTTGGCGTCGTCGTAGCGGAAATAGAAGGCGCCGTTCTCGCCGATCACGCCGTCCACCGGCCATTGCCGGGCGATCAGGTCGCACCAGCCGGCAGGGCGGCCGGTAACCGGCGCGACAATGAAGCCGGCCTGCTTCAGCCGCTCGAGCGCCGCATAGGCTTTTGCCGGCAACCGCCCCTTGTCGGTCAAGGTGTCGTCTATGTCGGTCAGCACGACAGCGATGTTGCGCCGGTCCGGCGCGGTGAAGTCGGTGAGCGGACGCAGCACCCGCTCAGGCTCCCGCCGCAACCGTTTCGAGCGAGGCAGCAGCGACGTCGAGCATGGTGAACCTGTCGCGGATCAGCCGCGCATTGGCGACCGCCTCGTCGTAGAAGCCAGCCGGTATGGCGACCTCTTGCGGCGTGGTCGGGGCGCCGGCGGCACGCAGTGCTGCCGCGATCTCGCGCGCCGGGCGTGCCACCCGCAGCAGCCTTTCGCGATGCGAGCGCCACTGCCTGGCCAGCATGGTGTTGACAGCGTCCGCCCGTTCGCGGTCCAGCAGCTTGGGCTTGAATGCCGCCCAGCAGGAACGTCCGAGCGTTTCGCCGAAGATTTCGATGAAGCGGTCTGGCGTATCGGCGGAGGGCGCGAGCTGCAGCTCCCGCAGCGCCAGCACGCGTTCCTGTAGCCGCGCCATCGTCAACGTCGTCACCGCTATGTGCTCGCCGTGATGCGCCTCGGGCAATCCCTGGCCCCGCATGTCGATATAGTGGGCGATGAGATGTTCGCCCTGACTGGCCGGATAGGAGCCGCCGCACAAAGTCATGCCAAGGCCCGACATGACCAGCGTGCGCACCAGCACTTCCGTCGCCTCAAGGTCGCCGGTCCCGAGTTCGCCGGCTTTGGCGATAAGCGCCTCCTCGTCCTCGGCCAGAAGCATGAACGGCGCCTCCCGGTAGGGCGTGCCGAGCAACAGGTGCGCCATCAGCCAATCGGTCTGCGCGGTCGGCCGCGCCATCGAATCGCCGAAGCCGGCAGCGATCAGCCGGTGCGGCGCTCGCGCCATGACATCGAGATCGAGGAAGACACCGACCGGCAGGCTCGCCGTCAGCGATTTCTTCAGGCCGTCCTCTGTGATTGCCGCAGACACCGAGGTGTAGCCGTTCATCGACGGCGCGGTGCCGAACACCGCATAGGGCTTTTGGGTCAGATGGGCGGCATATTTGGTGATGTCATTGATCGAGCCCGATCCGACCGCGACCAGACCGCTGGCGTCTTTCGTGCGGGCGATCACCGATCGCACGGTGTCCATGTCGGGATGCGGATGGCGCGGCAGGATGATCTTGTCGACATCGCTGGAGCCGCGCAGTGCGATCGACACTCTCTCGCCGAGCGCCAGCCTTGTGTCGGGATCCATGACAACGGCGAGCCTGCGGCCGAGCGGCAGCGGCTTGACCAGCGCATCGGCTTCATCGCCGAGACCGCGCCCTATGACGATGGTCTTCAGCGGCACCGACAGCATTCCCTGGCTATCCGGGTCAGGCAGCGTGCCGGCAATAAGGCGATCGAGCATTTGTCTGGACATAGGATGCAGTCCGGTCAGTCAGCATGAAGCGGGGTCAGGGCATCGAACAAGGTGCGATACCGGCGGTAACTTCTGTCGTAGGCGGCCTTGGCGGAAGGATCAGGGTCGATCGTCTCGATGTGGCCGGCCAGCCTTTCAGCCGCCTGCTGCACTGAGGAGGTAAGGCCGATGGCTGCGGCGGCAAGGATTGCCGCACCGATCGGCGAGGCATCGGCCGCACCCGCGATCTCGACCGGCCTGCCGCTGACATCGGCACGGATTTGCGCCCATACCCGGCTGCGCGCGCCACCGCCTGAGAGCCGGATGCGATCCGTCGCGATATCGAGATCGTCCAGCCGGTCGACCACGTCGCGCATGGCAAAGGCACAGCCCTCCAGCACGGCACGGGCACAAGCGGCTTTGCCGTGGAAGGATGTCAGGCCGTAGAAAGCGGCACGCGCTTCGGCGATCCAGCGCGGCGCCATGGCACCGGACAACGCGGGCAAGAACAGCAAATCGTCGCTGCCGGCAACCACCGTCGCCGCCAGTTCCGACATCGCCGCCGGCGAATCGAGGCCGAAGGTTGTTAGAAACCACGTCACCGCGCCGCCCGAGAGCCATCCGGGATTGGAGATGAAATAGCCGTCGCCGAGAAAGCCATGGGTCTCGACCAGGCCGCCGGGGTCGAGGCGAAGCGTGTCCGATACCGCGCCGACCACTTCGGCCGTGCCGAGATTGCAGGCGACGACACCGGGCACGACAACCCCGGCGCCTAGGGCGGCCGAAAAATCATCGCCGGTGCCGACCGCCAGCGGCGTGCCCACAGGAAGGCCGGTGAGCTCGGCGCCGGCGTGGGTCAAGGCGCCGGCGATCTCAGATGCATCGTCGATGCCAGGCAATTTATCTGCATCGATGTCGAAGGCCGCCAGCAGATCGCCGGCATAATTGTGCTCCTTCAGCCCATAGAGCATGGTCGTCGAGGCCAGCGCGTGATCGATGACGGCACGACCGCACAACGCTGCGACCACGAATGATACCGGTTGATGCCAGAGCGCCACTCGGCGCGCTTCGGGCAGGTTGCGCGCGGCCCAGCGGATTTTCGCCGCCATATGGGTGGCGTCCAGAACGAGACCGGTGCGCTCACGGATGAAGTCCGGGTCGATGCCGGCGATCTCTCCTGCCGCCCGCCGGTCCATCCAGATGATGCACGGAGCCAGCGCCTCACCATTGCGATCGACCGCGACGCAGCCGTCGAGCTGGCCGGCAATGGCAATACCCTTGATGTCGGACGGCGCAAGCCCAGCCTTGTCGAGCGCGCCGGCAATGGCCGGCTTGAGCGCCGCCAGCCACAGCGCCGGGTTCTGTTCGGCCCAGCCGGGCGCCGGGAAGGCCGGCTGGTACAACACAGCGGCCTCGCCACGCAGCCGCAATTCGTCATCGACAACGATCGCCTTTAGGCTTTGTGTGCCGAGATCGATGCCGATGACTGGCATTAGACACGCTCGCAATCCGCGAGGACATCCCGCAGTTGCGAGAGGATAGAACCTTTCGTCGGCGAATAGGAGCCATCGAAAACCGCTGTGCCAATGGTAAAAGCGTTGGCGCCGGCCAGCTTGATTGCCTTGATGCGATCGGCTGATGCCACAGCGCCGGCGACGATCAGATGCCGCGACGGACCAAGCCCGCGCCGGGCTGCGCGCACCAGTTCGGCCGGGTCGGCCTCGGTGGCGCGATAGGCGAGGATGTCGCATCCCGCACAACCCTTCTCGGCGAAGGCGCGGCAGTCGGCCTCGACATCCTCGGCCGAACCGCCGAGCTTGGTCGGATGGCCGACCGGCCGCCCGGGAAAAGGGTAGTATTCGGTGCCGCTCCCCTCCAGCAACGCCATGATCTCGTCGACCTGGGTACCACCGAGCAGGCGCTGGATGCCGAGATCCCTGGCGATGCGCGCGGAATTAAGGCAGGCCTCAGCCGTCGTCGAGACAACTTCCATGTAAGTGGTGGCGCCTGTCCGGCCAATGGCGACAGCGAGCTTGCGCAGCACATCCGGCGCGACGCCAATATCCTTGAAGCCGACATGCTTCAGGCCGACCGGCTCAATCAAATCGACCAGGTCGAGACAGTCCTCGACCGTGCGATCGTTGCGCGTCAGCATGAAGATGAAGTCCATCCGAAAGGTCCCTCGCCTGGTCGGGAAAGCCGGTTTGCTGCCGGTCTGTTAACACCTCCTAACCATTTGTTGCAAGGTGCCACATTTTGATTTGCAGTACCACACATTTTATGACAAAACGGGCGCCGGCCCGCCAGGCACGACTTCTAGGGAGAGGGAAGAATGCTCAAGCCGCTGAGACGTACCGCGTCCAGACTGCTCGTCGCAGTCGTATTTGTGTGGCCCCTGACGTGGCAAGTGACACAAGCGGCCGCGTGGGATCTGAAAGAGGCGTCGAAACCCTATAGCGGCCAGACCATCCGCATGGTCGGCGAGGCGCTGCCGCCGCTCGAAGCGCTGAAGAAGATGGCGCCGGAGTTTGAAAAACAGACCGGCATCCATGTCGAAGTCGAGATGTACGAGCACTCGGAAGCCGTCAACAAGGTGCAGCTCGATCTCAACTCGCACCGCGGCCGCTACGACGTCATCATCCAGCCGCATCGCGAACTCGGCAAGTTCGCCACCAACAACCATCTGGTCGAAATCGCCAAGATGATGGCCGACCCGGCTTTGCGCGATCCGAGCTTCGAGCCGGAGAAGCAGCTCTACCAGACCGCCTGGCACGAAATCTCCTGGTATGACGGCAAGGAGTACGGCTTCCCCTTCACAGTGCTCAACATGTTCATGTGGTATCGCTCGGACCTGCTCGCCGATCCCAAGGAGCAGGCAGGCTTCAAGGCCAAGTATGGCTACGACCTCGCTCCCGCCAAGGACTGGAAGCAATACCGCGATATCGCCGAATGGTTCTATCGCCCCGACCAGGGTTTTTACGGCACCGCCCTGCAGGGCAAGCGCCATGAGGCACTGTGGTATGAGTGGCTCAATTTCCTTTATTCCTTCGGCGGCGACGTGCTCGACGTGAAGAGCGGCTCGGCCTGCGGCCCGGTCATCGTCAACAGCCCCAAGGCCGTCGCCTCGCTCGAATATTACAAGAGCCTGCTGCAATTCTCGCCGCCGGACAGCCTCAACTATTTCTGGGATGATGTCATGGCGCTGATGCAGCAAGCCAAGGTCGCCGAGCTGATCATGTGGAACGACGCAACCTATGCCGTGTCGGTCGACACCACGGCCTCCACCGTCGTCGGCAAGGTTGGCTTCGATCTCGTGCCGCAAGGCGACGGCGGGAAGATCGGCCAGGTCGAGGGCTGGACCTATCTGATCCCGGTCTATTCGAAGAACCCACAGGCCGCCTTCCTCTTCGTCCAGTGGATGATGGGCTATGACCGCCAGCTCGAACAGCATCTCAATGGCGGCGCTTCAGGTCGGCCGGATGTCTATGCCTCGGCGGAGGTGCAGAAGCTGCCCTATGCCAAGGCTTCGATGGAGGCCAACGAGCATGCGGTGCCGAAGGCGACGCTGCCGCAATCGGCCGAGATGACCGATATACTAGTGCGCGAACTGTCATCCTACCTCGCCGGCGAAAAGGAGGCGCAGGCCGCCCTTGACACCGCCGCCACTGACATCTCGACACTGCTCGGTTCTTGCGCACCCATGACCTATCCGGCACGATAGGCCTTGAGATGTCGCGCAGAGGCTACCCGCACAAGCGGGTAGCCGTTCTTGTCCGCAGGAAACGCCCGTGACGAACCGCACTCCATCGCCGCGCGGAATGCCGCTTCTCGACCGTGGGGTGGGGCCGCTCTTGATGCTGCCGGCGACCCTGCTCGTCGTCGTCTTCCTGGTCGGCCCGTTCTCCTACATGGTCTACACCGCGCTGACCGACCTCAGCTTCGCCGACGCCAGCCATGCCGGCGCCTTCGTCGGTTTCGACAATTTCCGCAAGCTGATGCGCAACGACCCATTCTTCTGGGCATCGTTCCTGTTGACGCTGAAATTCGTCGTCATCGCCGTCGGCCTTGAGTTCCTGCTCGGCTTTGCGCTGGCCTTCCTGATCTTCCGCTTCGTCGCCAGCCAGCGGCTTCTCACCACACTGCTGCTCATCCCGATGATGATCGCGCCGGTCGCCGTCGGGCTGATCTGGCGGCTGCTGTTGCAGGGCGATTTCGGCATGCTCACCTTCTACATGCGCAAGGTCGGTCTGCTGGCGCAGAATTCGGCGGTGCTTTCGGCACCCGACCTGGTGTTTCCGACCATCGTCGCCATCGATGTCTGGCAGTGGACGCCTTTCGTCACCCTGATCATGCTCGCCGGCATGATGAGCCTGCCGCGCGCGCCGTTCGAGGCGGCAATGATGGATGGCGCCAAACCGTTCCAGATTTTCCGAGACGTCATGCTGCCGCTGCTGCGGCCGGTCATCGCGCTCGTGCTGCTGCTGCGCGGCATCGACGCCTTCAAGGAGTTCGACAAGGTTTTCCTGATGACCGGCGGCGGTCCGGGAACGCTGACAGAGCTGGTCTCGATCTACGCCTACCGCGTCAATTTCCGTAACTGGGACCTCGGCTACGGCGCCGCGGTCGCCTTCATGATCTATCTCGTCGTGCTGATCCTGTGCTCGGTCTTCTACAAGGCCGTCTACTGGTCGAGCCGCAAGCAGGCGGCGGCGTATTGAGGGCGCGGCGATGATCGATCAATCCACCAACCGCGCCTGGAAAAGCTTTGCCTGGGCGGTGTTGCTCGTCGCCGTCGTGGTGGCGCTGACGCCTTATGTCTGGATGGTGCTGGCGTCGTTCAAGAACCGCGTCGATCTTCTGTCTTCTGTGCCGAAATGGATTTTTTCGCCGACGCTTGCCAACTATCCCGCCGTCTTCATCGACAAGGGATACTGGCCGCTGGCGATCAATTCGGTGCTGATCTCGGTGTCGTCGACCATACTCTGCATCGTCATCGGCGCGCCAGCGGCCTATGGCTTTGCCCGCTCGGATTTTCCCGGCAAGGAAGACCTGTTCTTCTTCTTCCTGACCACGCGCATGGCGCCGCCGATCTCAATCGCCGTGCCGCTGTTCCTGTTCTTCACCTCGCTGGGCCTGATCGACACCATCTACGCCGTTGTGATCGCCCACACCTCCTTCAACCTGTCGCTCGTCGTCTGGATGATGCGCGGCTTCTTCGCCGAAATCCCCAGGGAGATCGACGAGGCCGCGATGATGGACGGCCGCTCGCGGCTCGGCGCATTCTTCTTCGTCGTCGCGCCGCTGGCCGCACCCGGCATCGGCGCCACAGCGGTGCTCTGCTTCATCCTGTCGTGGAACGAGTTCCTCTATGCCTTCATCCTCGTCGCTTTCGACGGGCGGCCGCTGACCGTCGGCATACCGGGGCTGGTGACGCCGCATGGCACGCTCTGGGGACAGGTCGCGGCAGTCGCGATCGTGGCAACGCTGCCGATCGTGCTTTTCACGTTCCTTGTCCAGAAACAGCTCGTCCGCGGCCTCACCTTCGGCGCGGTCAAGGGTTGAAGGGATCTTGTATGGCAATTGTTTTCGACGGCGTCACCAAGGCCTTCCCGGACGGGACGGTGGCGCTGCAGGCGCTCGATCTTGCTTTCGAGCCCGGCGAATTCCTGGTTCTGCTCGGCCCGTCCGGTTCCGGCAAGACGACAGCCTGCCGGCTGCTCGCCGGGCTGGAGCGGCCGACCGCCGGGCGCATCATGGTCGAGGGCCTCGATGTCACCGACCTGCCGCCGCGCCTGCGCGGCATGGGCATGGTGTTCCAGAACTATGCGCTCTACAGCCATAAGAGCGTCTACGAGAACATCGCCTATCCCTTGCGCATCCGAAAGATGCCGGCCGCCGAGCTTGACCGCTGCGTCCGCGCCATTGCCGAGCTGCTCGAAATCACCCGTTACCTCGACCGCCGCCCTTCGCAATTGTCGGGCGGCCAAGCGCAGCGCGTGGCTGTGGCCCGCGCACTCGTCTGGCAGCCGAGCCTCTGTCTGATGGACGAGCCGCTGTCCAATCTCGACGCCTTGTTGCGGCTCCACATGCGCACCGAGCTGAAGCGTCTGCATCGCGAGCTGAAAAAGACCTTCGTCTTCGTCACCCACGACCAGGAAGAGGCGATGACGCTGGCGACCAGGGTCGCGGTGTTGCGCGAAGGCGCACTGATCCAGTACGACGACCCGCGCGAGATCTATCGGCGGCCTGCCAATCGCTTCATCGCCGAATTCATCGGCCGTCCAGCGATGAACACGTTCGATGGCGATGTCCGCGCCGGCGTCTTCCACGCCAGCGGTTTCACTTGCCCGCTTCCGGGAAAGCCTGATGGTCCCATCGTGCTCGGCATTCGCCCGGAGCAGATCCAGCTTGTCGACGCGACTGCCGGCGACGCCATCCTGTTTGCCGTCGACGTCGTCGAACCGGTCGAGCCGGACGTGCTGATCTTCGCCAATAGCGAGGCCAACGCGCTGATCGTCAGGACTGTGAATGACGATCGCGCTTTCGATCCCGGCCAGCCGCTTTATCTACGCTTTCCGCCGGCAGCGCTGCACACATTCGATGCTGTGTCGGGAGCGCGGCTGCCGTGAGCACGCTGCTCGCTTTGGTGCCGCTGGCCGCCGCAGCCTTGGTCTGGTGGCTGTTCTACAGCTTCAACCGGTCGCGGCGCTGGTTCTCGATGGGCGAACTCATCTTCTGGGACGCCATTGCACTGGTAATCCTGCAGCTTGTCTGGCTGATCTGGTTCTGAATGCGCATTCCAGCAACGCAGATCAGTAGCCCAGCGCACAACCGTCCTTGCGCGGATCGGAGGCACCGGTGAGCGTGCCCGTTTCCCAATCGATCAGCACCAACTGGCCGCCGCCATGCGGCTCCTCGGCGATCGAAACCTGATGGCCGCGCTGACGCAGGCCGGCGATCGCCTCAGCCGGAATCCCGCGCTCGGCCAGCACGGCATTGTCCTTGTAGAACACCCGTGGCGCATCCAGTGCCTGCTGCGGGTCCATCCCGAAATCGATCATGTTGGTCAACAGATGGACATGGCCGAACGGCTGGTAGCCGCCGCCCATCACCCCGAACGGCATCACCACCTTACCCCCTCGCGTCGCCATGCCGGGCATGATGGTGTGCATCGGTCGCTTTCGCGGCGCGATACGATTTGGATGGCCTTCCGTGAGGCCAAAACTGCTGCCGCGATTCTGCAGCACGACGCCTGTCTTGGGACCGACGACGCCGCTGCCGAAGGAACCGAAGGTCGAGTTGATGAAGCTGACTGCATTGCGGTCGCGGTCGACCACGGAGATATAGACCGTGTCGCTGCGCGGAAGCTCAAGCCGCGGCAGATGCGTCATGGCGAGCGCCGGATCGATGGCGGCGCGCAGCCGCTCCGCATAGGCTGCCGACAGCAGTTGTTCGACGGGGACCTGGACGAAATCCTGGTCGCCGATGAAAGTATCGCGGTCCTGGTAGGCAAGCCGGCCGGCTTCGATCTCGAGATGCAGCCGCTGGGCACTGTTCGGCTCCAACGAACCAAGGCTGAAGCCCGAAAGCACATTCAGCATGATCAGCGCCGTCATGCCCTGATTGTTCGGTGGCATCTGATGGATATCGTAGCCGCGATAGGACGTATTCACCGACGTGACGTAGTCGCCTTGGGTCTCGGCGAAATCCTCCAATGCATGCAGCCCGCCCAGCGCGCGAAGACGTTCCACCAGATCGTCCGCGACTTCACCTTCATAAAACCCTGCACGGCCTCGGTTGGCGATGATGCGCAAGGTGTCCGCCAAGTGCGGCTGCCGATGCACATCGCCGGCTTGCGGCGCCCTTCCCTCGGGCAGGAATATGCGCGCGGCATGTTCATCGGCTGAGAGCAGGGCGACCTCGTCGGCCCAGTCGAAGGCGACGCGATCATGAACGACATAGCCTTGTTCGGCATAGCGAATGGCTGGCGCCAGCGCGGCGTCGATGCCCTTTTTTCCGTGGTCCTCGAGTAGCCGGCACCATGCATCGATGGCGCCTGGTATGGTGACGGCATGCGGTCCGGCCGCAGGCAGTTCGCTATGCCCCCGCTCCAGATACCATTCGGCGGTTGCCGCAGCGGGCGAACGCCCCGAGCCGTTGAAAGCGAGAACATCGCCCTCGCCTTTGGGACTGTAGAGCACAAAACAGTCGCCGCCGATGCCGGTCGATTGCGGCTCGACGACGCCTTGCACCGCCGCAGCGCAGACAGCGGCATCCATGGCATTGCCGCCGGAGCGCAGCATGTCGATGGCGGCCAGCGTCGCCAGCGGATGCGATGTCGCCGCCATCGCTTCGGTGGCGCGAACCGGCGAGCGGCCGGGGAACTGAAAATCACGCATGCAATCGCCTCCAATGATTCGCGCCCGCCGGCAGCAGCCTCAATGCTTGATGCGGTCGCGCATGGCGTACCACAACATCCCCAGCACATAGAGCGGACCCCGTAGCGCCGTACCGCCCGGGAACGGCATCGGCGTCAGCGTCGAGAACAGGTCCAGCCGCGAGGCGTCGCCCGTCATCGCTTCGGCCAAGAGCTTGCCCGACAGCGTTGACAGGATGACGCCCTTGCCGGAATAGCCATGCGCGAAATAGACCTCGCCATAGTGCCCGACATGCGGCAGCCGCGACGTGGTCACCGACACCAGGCCGCCCCAGGCATGATCGATGCGGCAGCCCTTCAGTTGCGGGAAGGTGGCCTCCATATGCGGCCGCACGAAGCCGGCGATGTCGGCCGGCGGCGATGGCGTGTAGCGCTCGCCGCCGCCGAACAGCAGCCGACCGTCCGCCGACATGCGGTAGTAGTTTACGACGAAGCGCGTGTCGGACACCGCGACATTGGCCGGGATGACATTGTGTTTGCCCTCCAGCGGTTCGGTGGCGACGATATAGTTGCCTACCGGCATGATGCGGCTGTTGACGCGCGGCTCCAGCCCATGCAGCAGCGCGTCGCCGGCCAGCACGACATGTTTGGCCCTTACCGACCCCTGCGCCGTCGAGACCCGGATCGAAGGCTCGCGCTCCAGCTTTACCGCGACGGAATTTTCATGGATGACGACACCGGCCGCCACGGCGGCACGGGCAAGGCCGAGCGTGTAGTTCAGCGGATGCATATGGCCGCCGAGCGGCTCATACATCGCGCCATGATAGGGCGTGTCCACCTTGCCGCGTGCCTGCGCCGCCGACAGGATCTCGACGTCGCGGAACTTCATCACGCTCTCGAGGCATTTGGCCTCGTCTTCGAGATCCCTGAGGTCGGAGCCATTAACGGCACCGACGAGATGGCCGGTCAGCCGCAGATCGCAGTCGATGGTGTGGCGCTCGATGATGTCGAGCACCAGGCCCCGCGCCTCGAAGGCGAGGTCGAACAGCGCCTTCGCCCGCTCGGGGCCGTAGAGCTTGACCAGCCCCTTGGCGCCTTTGCGCAGGCCGGGGATCATCTGGCCGCCATTGCGGCCCGACGCGCCCCAGCCGATCTTGCCGCCTTCGAGCAGCACCACCTTCAGGCCGCGCTCGGCGGCATGAAGGGCGGCCGACAGGCCGGTGCAGCCGCCACCGACCACCACCAGATCGGCGCCGACATCTCCCACCAGCGCCGGATGGTCCGGCGCCGGATTGGTGGTGGCGACATAATAGGAATTGCCGATATCGAGGCTCGAATTGAAACCCGTTGAGCCGGAGGCCATGATCACACCTTCAGCAGCAAATGGTCGCGTTCCCAGCTCGTCACCACGCTCTGGAACAGGTCGAGTTCGACGCTCTTGACGCGCAGATAGGTCTGGAAAAAATCCTCGCCGAGCAATGCCCGCACCGGCTCGCAAGCAATGAAACGATCAAGCGCCTCCTCCATCGTTTTCGGCAGCGTGCTTTTGATCCTGTAGGCATTGCCCGAGGCCTCAGCCGAGCGCGCCAGCTTCTGCTCGACGCCGAGATAGCCGGCAAGCAGCGAACCGGCGATCGCCAGATAGGGATTGCAATCCGCTCCCGGCAAGCGGTTCTCTACCCGCCGGGCGGCGCGGCCACCTGCCGGCACGCGCAGGCCGCAGGAGCGGTTGTCATGCGACCATTCGATGTTGGCCGGTGCGCTGTGGTTCGGCCGGATGCGGCGGAACGAGTTCACGTTGGGTGCGAACAGCGGCATGATCTCGGGCACATATCTCTGCAGGCCGCCGATGAAATGGCCGAACATTTCGGTGTCTGCATCATCTCTGTCGGCAAACAGCGCGGCGCCTGTCGTTTCATCGACGACAGACATGTGCAGATGCATCGAGCTGCCGGCCTGCGCGGCGATCGGCTTGGCCATGAAGGTGGCGTGCATGCCGCTCTGCTGCGCTGCCTGGCGCGTCAGCCGCTTGAACAGCAGCACCTGGTCGGCGAGTGGCACCGCGTCGCCGTGCAGCAGATTGATCTCCAGCTGCCCGGTGCCCGATTCATGGATCAGCGTGTCGAGCGGCAGGCCGGCGGCTGCGGCATAATCATAGACGCGCCTTATCACCGGCTCGAATTCTTCCAGCGCCACCATGTCATAGGGATGCTGCGAGCCCTCGGCGCGGCCATTGGCGCCAACCGGTGCCGTCAGCGGCTGGTCGGGATTCGGATTGGGCGCGGTCAGATAGAATTCGATTTCCGGCGCCACCACCGCGCGCCAACCGCGCTTCCGGTAGAGATCGAGCACGGCGCGCAGCACATGTCGTGGCGAGGCCATCCAGGGCTTGCCTTGCATGTGGAAGGCGTCGGCGAAGACATAGGCTTTGCCGACGCCACCGCCCGGCGCCAGGCACAGCGTCGACATATCAGGCACCATGCGCATATCCGGGTCTTGATAGGCAAAGCCTTCGTCGATGGAACCGGAGTAGCGGCCATCGATGCTGACCAGGAAAGCGCTGCTCGGCAGGTAGAGTGCGCGGTCTTCCAGCGCCTTGAGGAATTTCACCGTCGGCAGCGCCTTGCCGCGCAGCACGCCATTCATGTCGGGCACCAGGCACTCGACCTCCGTGATGCCGTGCTGGGCGAGCCAGGCCTTGGGATCGTTGCCGGTGAAGAGAGCGGTGTTGGTATTTTTGTCCTGCATTTTGGTTCACGTACCTATGAGAGAGAGTATGGCTTGCGCGGCCACATCCGTTCCAGGGGTCAGCGCCATCTTGGCAGCATTGTCCCTGAGGCGGGCGCGCATCGCATCGTCGGCCAGCAGGCCGAGAATGGCTCTCTCCAATCCCCCTTCCGTCCAGGCGTCGCGGCCGATATGGTCGCCGACACCTGTCTCTCCCGCGCGTTGCGCATTGTCGTGACCGTCCCAGCAATAGGGCATGATCAGCGACGGCACGCCGAAGCGCAGCGCCTCGCAAAAGCTGTTGTTGCCGCCATGGTGGATGAACAGGTCCGACTTCGCCACCACCGAAGGCTGCGGAAACCAGGCGTCGAGATAGACATTGTCCGGCACCGCGCGATAGGCGTCGCGCAGGCCGCCGGCATTGACGATGAAGCGCGCCGGCAGCCTGTCGAAGACGGCGAGCATGCGCTCGATCAGCCCGACATCCATCGCGCCGAGGCTGCCGAAGCTGACATAGACCAGCGGGCCGCCATTGCGCGGAAACACCGGCACCTCGAATGGCCCTTCCGAACGCACGCAGCCTTCGAGATAGACAAAGCGTTTGGGGTCGAGCGGCTCGGCCCGCTCACGCCGTACGATCGCTGGCGTCAGCAGCAGATTGAGGTCGGGTGATGTCTCGAGGAACAGGCCCTTGGGCAACGGCGCCAGGCCGGCATCCGCACGAAAACGGTTGAAGCGCTCATGCGCGGGTGCGGAGGCCGCGAGATAGCGCGCTTCGAACGCCGCACGTTGCGGGTCGTCGGCACCCATCCCCGAGAGATAGGGCGGCACCTCGGCATCCGGCAGTTCCGTCTCGGCACAGGAGACGACGCGCACCCACGGGCAGCCGGCGGCGGCGATCGCCGGGAACATGATGACGTTGTCGAGCACCACCGCGTCCGGCTTCAGCCGCGCCAGCAATTGGCGCAGCGGCGCCTCGGCGTTGACGGCGGTGTCGACGATCGCTTGCCAGGTCGGCGCGACATAGGTCTCGAGCTGGTCGATCGGGCTCAGCCGGAAATGCGGCAGGTGCCGGCGCACGAAGGCCTGCCAATAGCTCTGGCGGTCGCTGTCGCTCAGCGGCTCATCCGTCGGCAGATGGTATTCCTGGAAGCCATAGTCGGTAAAGACGCCGGAGAAGCCGGCATGGCAGATGAAGACGGGGCGAGCGCCCCGTGCGCGCAATGCCTGTGCGATACCGACGCAATTCAACGCGGCGCCGAAACTGGCTTCGGGAAACAGCGCGATGGTCGGGCTGGCTTTACGCGTCAATTATTCCTCTTCAATCCGGCCGGCTGATCATGCTGAACAGTGCGGGAGCTCCGCGGCTGGCTGCTTGCGGTCGCTGGCTGCGGGAGAGCCGCAGGTGGATGCGAAGCAGATCGGCAGCCACCTCATACTGCCGGCTTTCAAGATAGTCGAGTATGCCCGAGTGTTCGCGCAACGATTGCCGCAGCCGAAACACGTTGACGCCGGAATAGATGCCCGGCAGCCGGCGCAGGCGGAGATGATCGGCCAATGCATCCGACACAAAACGGTTGGCGCAGCCCTCGGCGATCATGCCATGAAAATCCATGTCCAGCCGCTGGAACTCGCGCGTGTCGAATGTCTCGTCCGGCAGCGCTGCAAGCGCTTCCATGCCTTGCCGCAACATTGCTGCCCGCGCCCCGTCCAGCCGAAAGCCTGGCGTCAGGATGGCCGCCGGCTCCAGCACCAGGCGGAACTCGTAGCTTTCGCCTTGCGCCTCCGGATCGTCCGGCGCGCGGCGAAACAACCAGGATTGCCCAGGCGCACGATCCAGAAGATTCTCGTCGGTCAGTTTGTTAAGTGCTTTTAGTACCGTCTTGCGATCAGCGTCGTAGCGTCGCATCAGCCCCGCGATGGTCACCGTCTGGTCCAACCGTCGCGCCGAGCGGTCGCGCAGGATGGCTTCGGCGAGCTCGTCTTCCTCCGCACTGGGTAGTTCGGCGGCAATGGCGGGCTGGGCGGCGAGGTCGACCGTCAGATGATAACCGCTGTCGGCCTCCCAGCGCACCACGCCCCGTTCCGCGAGCAGGCCGAGTGCGGCGCGTACGGGCGTGCGCGAGACATTGCACAGCGAGGCGATCTGCTGTTCGGGCAGGCGGGCGCCAGGCTCGAAGCCACGCTGCCGCGCCACATCCAGGATGCGCTGCGCCAGATCGAGATGGTTGGTGCGAGGTCGTCTGGCTACGGCTTGCATGACTTTTCTCGAATGCGAATGTGGCGCATTGGTCTGGCTGATCGCCGGAACAGGGACAATCGGCCAAATTCCTCCGTCGGTTGACAGATTATGGATTGACGTACTTTTTTCTGCAATAGTACTGTCGGCACAATCGGCGAGAAAAGACCGAGGGAACAGGATCGAGGCAGGCGCGCGCGTCGCCGGCCTTGGTCCGGCAAATGATTTCGACGATCAAACCGAATGGGAGACTGCCATGACCGCTACCAGCCTGCGGCGCCGTGCGCTCAATACATCCTCAATCGCTCTCGGTCTCGCCCTGACGCTCTCGGGGCCGGCCGCCGCAGCCGACCTCGTTATTTCGAACTGGGATGGGTACATGGCACCCGACGCCATGGCCGCTTTCAAGACCGCCACCGGCGTTGCCGGCGAAGTGGTGGTGCACGCCACCAATGAAGAGATCATGGGCAAGCTGATTGCCGCCGGCGGCAAGGGCTATGACGTGGTCTTCGTCTCCTCGCCCTTCGCCGAAGTATTAAACAAGCTTGGCCTGACCGAGCCGATCGACCATGCCAAGATCCCCAACCTCGCCAACCTCTATCCCGAAGCGACCAAGCTGCCGCACGATGCCGGCAACGCTTTCTCCGTGCCTTACACCTGGGGCACGACGGGCCTCTGCTACCGCTCTGACCTTGTCAAGACGGCGCCCACGAGCTGGAGCGACCTGCTCGCCCCTTCCGACGAGATGAAGGGCAAGACCACCATGCTGGCGACCGATCGCTGGCTGCTGGCCGCCGGGCAGCTCGACAAGGGCTATTCGGTCAACGAGACCGACCCGGCCAAGATGGCCGAGGTCAAGGACCTCTTGATCTCCGCCAAGAAGACCCTGCTCGCCTATGACGACACCACCTTCTATTCCAAGCTGGTTTCCGGCGAGGCGCTGATGGTGCAGGCCTGGGACGGCTGGTGCAATTACGGCATCGCCGACAAGCCGGAGATCAAATACGTCATCCCTAAAGAAGGTTCGGACCTGTGGGTCGACACGATGGTGGTGATGAAGGCGTCCGAGCACAAGGACGACGCCTTCAAGTTCATCAACTTCATGCTCGACGCCAAGAACCACGCCTGGGCGGCGCAGAACATCGACTACAAGGTGCCGAACAAGCCGGCGATGGAAAGCCTGCCGGCCGACTTCCTGGCCAAATTCCCCAACATGGCGATGCCGGTGGCCGATCTCGTCAAGTTCGAGCAGTTGCGTGACGTCGGCGAAGCCCAGCGCGACTATTCCAAGATCGTCAGCGAGATCAAGGCCGCGCAGTAAGCGGCGCAGACTTCACGGCCGGCAGCACTTCTGCCGCCGGCCCTGAGCGGTACCCGAGAAATTGTCCCAGACCCGACTTCGTTCCTCTCTGCTGATGGCCCCGGCGCTGGTCTGGCTGACCGCGCTGATGGTTATCCCATGCGCCCTGGTGCTGGCGCTCGCCTTCTTCCGGCGCGGCGTCTATGGCGGCATCGACTACACTTTGACGCTGGAAAATTTCGGGTTGGTCTTCGACCCGCTCTATGCCGGCATCTTACTCAAATCGGCGCGTATCGCCGGCACCGCGACCCTGATCGCGGTGGTGATCGGCTATGCCGCCGCCTATGCGATCGCGGCCGCCCCGCGCCGGTGGCAGCCGGTGTTCCTGTTTTTCGCCGTGCTGCCGTTCTGGTCCAACTACCTGATCCGCACCTATGCCTGGATCGTGCTGCTCAACCGCGAAGGCCTGATCACCCAGCTCTTGCGCTGGTTCGGCTACACCGGCGAACCGCCCTCGATGCTCTATACCGAAGGCTCGGTCATCGCAGGCCTCGTCTACAACTATCTGCCCTTCGTCATCCTCGCCTGCTACGCGCCGCTGTCACGCCTCAACCCGGAACTGGCCGAGGCCTCACGCGATCTCGGCGCCTCCGCTGCCACCACCTTTCGACGTGTCATCCTGCCGCTGACCGTGCCCGGCATCGCTGCGGGTGCTGTCTTCGTCTTTGTGCTGTCGATCGGCAATTTCGTCACCCCGGCGCTGCTTGGCGGCGGCCGCTTCCAGATGATCGGCAACCTCGTCTACGACCAGTTCCTGACCGCCAATGACTGGCCGTTTGGCGCGGCATTGGCGATGGCGCTGATCGCCATCATGCTTCTGGTGCTGATGGCGCAGGCGCTCGCCGCCGACCGCGCCGCGGGGCGTGCGGCTGAGGCAAGGGGTGACGCCTATGGCTGAGCGCCGCGCAATTCTTGCCTTCTCCCCGTTCACCGGGAGAAGGTGCCCCGAAGGGGCGGATGAGGGGCGGCGTCAACCTTTGCGACTCTCAACGCTGCCCCCCGTCTGCCTGCCGGTAGCTTCTACCCGCGAACAGGGAGAAGGACTCTGGTCGTTCGCTTGCCCTCCAATTGTCGGAGGCCGGCGATGACCCATTCCTTCACCCGTACGCTCGGCATGCGGACGATCCTCACCCTCGTCTTCGCCTTCCTCTACATCCCGATCGCCGTGCTGGTGGCGCTGTCCTTCAACGAAGGCGGATTGCCGACGGCATGGTCGGGCTTTTCGCTGAAATGGTATGCCTCGCTGGCCGGCAATTCCGCAATCCTTTCCGCTGCGCTCAACACGCTGATCGTGGCGTTGGTCTCCACGGCCATCGCCACGCTGCTCGGCACGCTGCTGGCCATCGGCATCGAGATGCGCCGGCAATACGGCAGGGGTCTCGAGGCGCTGATCTTCGCACCGATGATCATCCCCGACATCGTCCTGGCGATCGCTCTGCTGTCGTTCTTCTCCATGCTAAACCTGACCATGGGCCTGCACACCATCATCCTCGCCCATGTCGTCTTCAACCTCGCCTTCGTCTGCTCGGTGGTGCGCGCAAGGCTAAAGAGTTTCGACTGGTCGATCGTCGAGGCCTCCGCCGACCTCGGCGCCTCGGCTCTGACCACCTTCCGGCGTGTGACATTGCCGGTCATCGCGCCGGCAGTGGTCGCCGGCGCTCTGCTTGCCTTCACGCTCTCGGTCGACGAGTTCATCATCGCCTTCTTCACCGCCGGTGCCGGCCGCGCCTCGACGACGCTGCCGATGCAGATCTACGCCATGATCCGCTTCGGCATCACGCCGGAGATCAACGCGCTGGCGACGATCGTCATGGCGGTATCCATCACCGCGCTGACCCTGTCGCAGCGGCTCAACCGTGGGATCATCGGCCAATGAGCGAACCGCGCACGCTGCTGGCCATTGATAACGTTTCGAAGAAGTTCGGCCGGGTCACCGCCGTCGACGGCATCTCGCTCGACATCCGCGAAAACGAGTTCTTCGCGCTGCTTGGACCCTCCGGCTGCGGCAAGACCACGCTGCTGCGCATGCTGGCCGGCTTCGAGACGCCAACCGACGGCCGCATACTGCTCGATGGCAAGGACATCGCCCGGACCCCGCCCAACAATCGGCCGGTCAATCTGATGTTCCAGTCCTACGCGCTGTTCCCGCATATGAGCGTGCGCGCCAATGTCTCCTACGGGCTGGAGATGGAGCGCTTGCCGAAAGCTGAAATCCGTTCCCGCGTCGAGGCCATTCTGGCCACCACCGAGCTTGTCCCCTTCGCCGACCGTAAGCCTGAGCAATTGTCGGGTGGCCAGAAGCAGCGCGTCGCGCTCGCCCGCGCGCTGGTCAAACGGCCTCGGTTGCTGCTGCTCGACGAACCGCTGGGCGCGCTGGACAAGAAACTGCGCGGCGCCATGCAGATGGAGCTGAAGCGCCTGCAGCACGAAGTCGGCATCACCTTCGTCATCGTCACCCACGACCAGGAAGAATCACTCGTCATGGCCGACCGCATGGCGGTGCTCAAGGACGGCCAGTTGCTGCAATGCGACACGCCGCACGCGATCTACGAGCATCCCACCGACCGTTTCGTCGCCGACTTCATCGGCGTGATGAATTTCGTACCGGGCAAGGTGTCTGCGGATGGCGTGATCGCCGCGAACGGCGCGCGCATCACCGGCAAGGTTCCCGCCAAGCTCACACCCGGCGCTTCCGCTGTCGCTTCGGTGCGACCCGAGCGCATCCGGCTGTTCCCGTCAGCCGAGACCGCTAACCGCACCGCCGGCACGGTTGAGGCGCTGGCCTATCACGGGCTGGACCTGCAGTTGCATATCCGCACGCCTCTGTCGCCAAAACCATTTCTGGTGCGCGTCACCGCCGATGCCGCCGACCGCCGGCCGGTCTCGTCGGGCGATCAGGTCGAACTCGGCTGGGACGCCGCCGATGTCAGAATTTTTCAGGAATAGGAGAGCTTGATGGCGCAGAAGACGATCGCGTTTTTTCCCGAAGCGGCCTACGGCCCGGCGCTCAATTCGGTCGGCATCGCGCAAGCGGTCGAGGCGCGCGGCCATAAGGCAGTGTTCCTGTCCGACCCCGGCTTTGTCGATGTCTACAAGGGTTACGGCTTCGAAGCGCATCCGGTGAACCTGTCGGAGCCGATGCCGCCCGAGCAGATGGCGAAATTCTGGGAAGACTTCATCAACGGCCACATCCCGAACTTCCGCAAATCGCCCTACGATCAGGTCGACAATTACGTGAAGGATTGCTGGACCGCGATCGTCGACAGCGCCAAATGGGCGCAGAAGGATTTGCCGCGAGTCCTGGCCGCCATCAAGCCTGATGTCATTTGCGTCGACAATGTCATCCTGTTTCCGGCCATCAAACAGTTCGGCAAGCCTTGGGTGCGCGTCATCTCCTGCTCGGAAAACGAGATCGAGGATGAGGACATCCCGCCGCATCTCTCCGGTTGCGGCGAGAACGACCATGTGGGCCACCAGCGCTATCGCGATCATTTCAATGCGGTGATCAAGCCCATCCACGACGACTTCAACGCCTTCCTCACCGCAAACAATGAAGCGCCATACCCGGTCGGTCAGTTCTTCGAGACCTCGCCCTATCTCAATCTGCTGCTCTATCCCGAAGCGGCAAAGTTCAAACGCCGCCATCCGCTTGATACGACGAAATTCCAGTATCTCGAAGGCTGCGTGCGGCAGGAAAAGCCATACGCCGTGCCGACCTTCGCCGAGAACAATGACGGGCCGCTGCTCTATGTCTCCTTCGGCAGCCTCGGCGCCGGCGATGTCGATTTGTTGAAGCGCATAATCGCAACACTGGGCAAGACCTGTTACCGCGCGCTGGTCAATGTCGGCGGCTACAAGGACCTGTACACGGATGTGCCGGACAACGTCGTCGTCGAGAGCTGGTTTCCGCAGCCTTCAGTCATCCCGCAGGTCGATGCCGTAATCCACCATGGCGGCAACAACTCGTTCACAGAGTGCCTCTATTTCGGCAAGCCGGCCATCATCATGCCCTATGTCTGGGACGGCCACGACAACGCCACCCGCGTCCAGGAAACCGGCCACGGCTTCGGCATGCCGCGCTATGACTGGAGCGACGCCCAGCTGATCAGCAGGATCGAAGCCTGCCTGACTGACCCCAAGATGAAGATCAGGCTGGCGAAGACCTCGGCGCAGATGCAGGCCCAGAACGGGCCTGAGAAGGCAGCCGGGCTGCTGGAGGCGCTGCTGTGACCTCCTCCGCCCCGCATCTCTACCAAGCCTCCACCCGCACCGACCTCGTCGACTGGGGCGCCCAGTCCGACGCGCTGGACGGCGCGTCGCACTCGACCGGCAGGCTTGTCCACAAAGGACCCAACAACCAGCCGGAATCCGGCATCTGGGTCTGCACGCCCGGCCGCTGGCGGCTCTCGATTCCGCGCGACGAATTGTGCCATTTCGTCGCCGGCCGCGCGACGTACCGGTCGGATGCCGGGGAGGTGGTAGAAGTCGCAGCCGGGACCGTGGTCATGTTCCCTGCCGGCTGGACAGGCGAATGCACCGTGCATGAGACCATGCGCAACGTCTACATGCTGGCTTGAACAGCAACGGAGCTTCCCAATATGCCGACACCGCACTGGCCAAAGGCCTCGACCGTGAAACTGGAGGACTGGGGCGGGGGCAGCAACACGCTTGCCGGCTCGCCGCGCGCCTCGGGCAGGATCCTCTCGCAGAACCCGGACGGCTCAAGCGAATGCGGCCTGTGGTCGTGCACGCCAGGCAGCCGCAAGGTTACCTTTGCCGCCGACGAGTTCTGCCATTTCCTGTCGGGCCGCGGGACCTATGTCCGCGAGAATGGCGAAGAGATCCCGGTCGAGGCCGGCATGCTGGTGTTCTTCCCCGCCGGCTGGGCCGGCACCTCCACCATCACGCAAACACTGACCAAGGCCTTCATGTGCCGCTGAGCACTTTTTTAAAGGAAATCGCCATGACCACGCCCATCATGCAATCCCCGCTTGCCATCACCGACCTCGTCGACTGGGGCGTCATCCCGACCATGATCGAGGGCGTGTCCCACACCTCGGGCAAGCTGCTCTACAAGGGGCCGGAGGGCCGTTCGGAATGCGGCCTGTGGGTCTGCACCCCCGGCAAATGGCACTGCCATGTCACCCGCGACGAGTTCTGCCACTTCCTCGAGGGCCGCTGCACCTATGTGCACGAATCGGGCGAGGTCATCCAGATCGAGCCGGACACGGCGGCGTTCTTTCCTCAGAATTGGAAAGGCGTCTGCACCGTCCATGAGACCATCAAGAAGGTCTACATGATCCGCTGAGCGGACCTGAAAGGACGACCATGCAATTCTCCGCTGAACGGCCGGCTTTCTTCGTCAATCCGGACTACCGGCCGATGACCGGCACGGCAAAACCGGTGATCGATCCGGCGACGCTGGAGACCGTCGGCTCGATCTCCGCCGCAACGGACGGTGAGGTCGATGCGGTGCTGTGTGCCGCAACCACGGCACAAGCCGCCTGGAAGCAGCTCGATGCCAAGAGCCGGGCAAAGCATCTGCATGCGGTCGCCAACGCCATCGAGGCGGCGGACTTCACGCGCTGCGCCGAGCTGATGGTGCGCGAGATGGGCAAGCCCTATCCCGAAGCGATCGGCGAGATCGCCAATTGCGCGCCGATCTTCCGCTACTATGCCGAGATGGCGCGCGACGACGCCGGCAAGATCGCCGGTACGACGCAGGCCGGGTCGTTCCAGTATGCGCGGTACGAGCCGTATGGCGTCTCCGTGCACATCATGCCTTACAACTTCCCGATCCTGCTGATGTGCTGGACCGTCGCGGCCTCGCTTGCCGCCGGCAACGGCTGCGTCATCAAGCCGGCCGAAGCGACGACGCTGTCGACGCTGGACTACATGACGATGTTCCGTTCACTGCCGGAAGGGCTGGTCGCCTGCCTGCCTGGCACGGCCGCCACCGCGCAGGCGCTGATCGCCTCCGAACGCAGCCACGCTGTCGCCTTCACCGGCTCGGTCGCCGCCGGCAAAGCCGTGGCAGTCGCCTGCGCCGAGCGCATGAAGCCTTGCGTCATCGAAGCCGGCGGCAGCGATCCGCTGATCATCAGCGAGCACGCGCCGCTCGACGTGGCGGCTGCCGGCAGCGTCACCGCCGCCTTCCACCTGACCGGCCAGGTCTGCACCTCGGCCGAACGCTTCTTTGTCGTCGACTCGGTTCACGATCGCTTCGTCGAGCTGTTCGCCGAGAAGACGCGGGCGCTGCGCATCGGCAATGGCATGGACAAGACCGAGATCGGCCCGCTGGTCAGCGAAGCCGCCCGGGCGAAAGTGATGCGGCTGGTCGATGATGCTATCAGCAACGGCGCTATAGCCGTTGCCGGCGGGCGCATTCCGCCGGCGCACAACACTGGCTGGTTCTACGAGCCAACGATCCTGACCGGCGTCACCCCCGATATGGCGATCGTGCGCGAAGAGTGTTTCGGACCGGTCGCCGCGATCTGCCGCGTCAAGGATTTCGACGAGGCGATCCGGCTTGCCAATGACAGCCCGTTCGGCCTCGGCGCCTCGGTGTTCACCACCGACCTCGCCGAGGCGCATGAGGCGGCCGAGCGGCTCGAGGCCGGCATGGTCTGGGTCAACAACCCGCTGATCGACAATGACGCCTTGCCCTTCGGCGGCTGGAAGGCATCAGGCCTTGGCCGCGAGCTGGGACGCCAGGGACTCGACGCCTTCCGACGCTCCAAGATGGTCATCATCGACCACAGACCGGCGATCCAGGACTGGTGGTATCCTTACCCCGACAGCTGGTTCCGCGAGACAGGCGGCCGCAAGCACGTGTGAGTCCGGCCAGTCCAAAACGTAAGCTGATGCTTACGCATCTGCCGAGATAGGCCGGCTATTTCAACGCTTGAAGCTTGTCGATCGCGGCAGTGAATCCGGCAAGCGAGACCGGAATGGTCACCGGCTTGCGCGTCACCGACTCCATGCCGATGTTCAGGTTGGTTCCCGATTTCATCGCCTTGACGAGGTCCGCCGACAAAGGGGTCGCGGCATAGGCGCCGTTCTGGTCGCTGGTCTGGATGGCAATGGTCGTCTTCTGCCCCTGGTCGATCTGGTACGAGGCGCCGGAAGGCAGGAACAGCCCGTGCGGCAAGGCCAGCAGCATGGCGAGGTTGCCATTGCCGTTGTCGCGGCGAACCGTAACGGTAAGAACGCGCTGCCCGTCTTGGCCTCGGTAAGGTTTTGGGAGACCTGGCATTGAAGCTCGATGCCGGCCGATCCGCTGGCGCAGTTTAGCGCCCACGGATTGCCTTCTGCAGGCTTGGTCTCGGCAGATGTGGTTGACTTCGGCTCTTCGGCAAGCGCCGACCCTGCCGTCACGACCAGCCATAGCGCGCCGACCCAGGCGGCCCGGCCACAAACGGTTCTCAGCAATGAAGCCACCCGATCCTCGTCGTGTCAGGGTTTCGCCGAGCGCGTTGATACAACAGCCGAGCCTGGCGGGGAAGCCAATACGGTACATGAGCTCGGGCTAAATTACTGTTGCTGAATTGTCACAATAAACAACTTTGAAATCTTGTACGTGTAAAGCAAACAATCATGCTCGCTATACACTGGGATTCGGATAGTATTAGCGACGGAGCGTGTACTCGTCGGGGTTCGCAAGGGATGGAGACGACCGAGAAAACTCGGCAGATCAATGACATGGCGACGCACGGAAGAAGCTTCCGGGCGAATAGCAAGTATCGCCGGTCAGGTTTCTCCAGGCATCTCTGGAAGACGACTGCGTTGTCCACTCTGGCACTTGCCCTTTCCGGCATAGCCGCCCATGCCGGCGACACCGGACTGTGGCAGCCGCAGGTCCGCGCCATCATCGGCGCCAACAACAATGGCGGCAACACGGCGATCGAGGGTTTCCTGCCGCTGAAGCAGAACCTCGAATCCGTTCTCTTTCTCGATGTGCGCTCGAAATACGATTTCGACGACGGCTTCGGCCAGGACGTCGGCCTCGGCGTTCGCCGCATCGTCAATCCGGATCTGATGATCGGCGGCTACGCCTATCTCAACATCCAGCACCACGACAGTCACCAGTTCGTCGCCTCGACGCTCGGCCTCGAGGCCATCACCTCAAAATACGATGCGCACGTAAACGTCTATCTGCCGATCAGCGGCGACCGCAGCACGGCCGGGCAAGAGTCGAGCCTGTCGCTGGTCGGTCATCAGCTGATCGAGCAGATATCGGCCATCGCCCACCGCGATTACGCGGCCTGGGGCATCGAGGGCGAGGTCGGCGTTCAGGTGCCGCTCAACCTGCCCGAGAACCATTCACTGCGTTTCGATGTCGGCGCCTACCATTTCGGCGATCCCGACGGCGACGACGGCAGCATCACCGGCGCCAAGGCCGGCCTGGAATATTCCATCGGCGACGTCATCGGCAAAGGCACGTCGCTGACCTTCACCGGCGAGGTGCGCAACGACAACCGCGATGACACCCAGTTCGCCGGCAGCATCCGGCTGACGGTGCCGCTCAACGCTTTCGACAAGGGCTCGTCTTGGGCCGATGACGGCGCCGAGCCGGTCTATCCGGTCAGCCCCGGCCTGCGCAAACGCGTCAACGAGCGCGTGCGTGGCGACATCGGCGTTCGCATCGAGAGCCAGGACAAAGTTACCGGCACGTCGACGCGGGTGGCGATCAATGCCGCCACCAACACGGCATTCGGCCAGTTCTTCTTCGCCGATGGTGACAACAACGCGCTGGGCCTCGGCACGAGCGGCGACCCGACCACGCTCGACAATGCGGTCGCGGGCGCCGGCGCGAACGGCGTCGTCGTCGCGCTCGGCGGCAAGGGCAACATTACGACAGCCGGTGTGACGCTCGCCAACGGCCAGACCGTCATCGGCGGTGGCGGGGGCGTCCAGGCGCGGCTCGTCGACGGCAGCATCGGCACCTACAATTTCGGCGGCTCCAACGGCACCCTCCAGGGCACCAACCCCGCCAACAACGTCCTGACGCTCGCCAATGGCAACACGCTGAGCGGCATCATCATCACAGGCGGCAAGGACGGCATCTTCGGCAACAACATCACCGGCGCCACGTTGACCAACGTCACGGTCACCGGCACCGGCGGCCACGGCGCCGACTTCACCGGTACGTCGACCGGCGTCAATGGCTCGAACTTCACCGCGACCGGCAACAGCCTCGACGGACTGCACATCGAAGGCGACGGCACCTATAACTTCACCGGCACGACGCTGCTGCAGGGCAATGGCGACGACGGCCTGGATATAACCGGCCACGGCACCTACACTTTCGCCACCCTCAACGCGCTCGACAACAACGATGCCGGCATTACCGTGAAGGGCACCGGGGTCGCCGGCTCGATCACCATCACCGGCGGCCAGGTGTCGGGCAACAAGGCGCTCGGCGACGACGGCGTCGGTGTCTTCATCGATCCGATCACCGCCCATATCGTGCTGGATTCGATCACCCAGACCGGCGGCACATCGGGCGTCGTGCTCGAGAATCTTTCGGGCAGCTTCACCGTCAACGGCGCGACGACGATCTCGAACACGACCGGACCGGCCATCGCGATCACGGATTCGCCGGCCGCGATCCGCTTCGGCGACATCGACATCACCGATCCCGGCACCGACGGCATGGTGTTTACCGGCGTCAATGCGTCCGTCATCGCCGGCAACATCATCATCTCGGGGCTCGGCTCCGGCATCGGCCTCGACTTCTCCGGCAGCCAGACCAATTTCACGGCGCAGTCGCTGAACATAAACGGCACCGGCGGCACGACGTCCATCGGCATCGACCTTGTCCAGACCAACGGCGGCACGATCATCATCACCAATGGCGGCACCATCGCCAATGTCGGCACCGGCGTGCGGCTCGGCATTGCCGGCTCGCCGGCCGACACCGCCAACGCCCAATTCACCTTCGGTGGCGGCTCGATCGGCGGCAACCTCGCCTCGCTCGACGCACGCGGCCTCAATTCCGGTTCGGGCCAATACGCATTCGGCACGACGACGTTCAACGGGCCGCAACTGTTCGACCAGACGCAGCTGATCTTTGTCGCCGCAGGCGGCACAGGCGACGGTACCTCGCTTTCGGACCTGGCTTCGATCACCGACGCCGACAACAATACCGACGGCACCGCGATTTTCGTGCTGGTCAATCGCGGTGTCATCGACGACACCGACGGCTTTACGCTCGAAGCGGGGCAGACCCTGGCCTCTTTCGGCAACGGCCGCACCTTCTCGCTCGGCGGCCTGCCGATCAATGTGACCGGCGACAACGTCGATCACGGCAGCACCATCTCGGATGCGGCCGGTGCCGCAACGCTGACCGCTTCGGGCAGCGGCGACGTCGTCACGCTGGCCAACAATACCTCGCTCCAGGACTTCAACATCTCCGGCGGTACTGCCAACGGCATCCATGGCAGCGGCGTTACCGGCGTCGTGCTGACCGGCATGACCGTGTCGGGGGCCGCCCTCAATGGCGTGCTGTTCGATGGCGCCAATGACGTTTCCGGCAGCAATCTGAGCTCGACCGGTAATGGCGGCGCTGGGCTGTCGATCCAGGGCGACGGCACCTACAATTTCACCGGCACGACGACGGTGTCGGATAATGCCGGCGACGGCTTGCTGATCAACAGCAATGCCATCACCAGCTTCCAGACGCTCAACGCGACCAGCAATGGCGGCAGCGGCGTCCAGGCCACGTCAACTGGCACCGGCTCGCTTTCGATCGACGGCGGTACCGTCAACAACAACACCACATCCGCCTTTACGGCGTCGAATATCGGGCTCGGTGTCACGCTCTCCAACATCGGCCACGTCGGCGGCACAATCGGCGTCAGCCTTTCGGGCGTCAGCGGCAGCGTCAGCGTTACCGGCCCGACGACGATCGGCAGCACCACCGGCGACGGCATCTCGATCAGCGGCAGCACGGCAACGGTTGGCTTCAGCGGCGACGTTTTCATCGGCCAGGTGCTCGGCAATGGCATTGCGCTAAGCGGCAATACCGGGGCAGTCAGCTTCGGCTATGCGGAAATCAGCCAGGCCGGCCTCAACGGCATCGATATTGGGGGCAATACCGGGTCAGTCACATTCTCTGGCCCCACCATCGTTGTCATCGGTTCTGCCGATGGCAGCGCGGGCATCAACTTCAGCGGCACAAACAACGACGTCAGTTTCGGTACGACGACGGTGTTGCTCGGCGAAGGGCTGAACCAGACGGGCATTGACTTCAGCGGCTCGTCAACGACAGCCGATTTCGGGCTGACCAGCATTACCGGCACCGGCGACCTGACCTCGCGCGGCATCGACCTGTCGTCGACGACCGGCAACAAGACGATCACCTTCCTGCAGGGCTCCAAGATCGACAATGTCGGCGTCGGTGTCGAATTGTCGTCAGGCGGCACCACGGCCACGTCGGCCAACGCCAACTTCACCTTCGGCGACGGCAATTCCGCCGATGGGCTGGAATCCTTCATCACCGCCGCAACCGGCGGCTACACTGTCAATACGATCGGGCTGGATCCGGCGCTCGGCAACTACGACTTCGACGATGTCGTCTTCACCGGCGATGCCCAACTGGCGGTAACTGTCGGCGGGGTCGTCATGATCTCGCAGACAGGCGGCACTATTCACGCGGGCACGAACGGGCTGAGCGCCGATGTCACCACCGTGACGGCCGCCCAGGCCGATGCCATGGTTGGCACGCAGACCTTCGCCTTTGTCGGCATCGTCGACCTCAGCGCGACGCCGTTCACGCTCGATTCGGGACAGTCGATCACCGGTTTCGGCAACGGCAATTCCATCCTCACCTCCGGTACGTTCCAGCCGGTCAATGTGCAGGGCAATCTCGGCGCCACCGGCGGCAATGTCACCGGCGATGAGGGCGTGGTCAAGAGCACGGGCGACACCCTTCATCTGCTCGGCAGCAATCAGGTGCGCAACACCGCCTTCGACTACAGCGGCGGCAGCGGCTCGGTGTTCGTCATCGACCAGAGCGTGGGTGGCTTCAACAATTCCGGCGGCACCGTTGTCGAAGGCGTCACCGTCAGCAATGTCGCTGCCGGCCAGACGGCGTTCAACGTCGACGGCCTCACCGGCAACCTGTCGATTATCAACAACAATATCAACGTTGCCGGCACGCTGCTCGATGTCGACGGCGGCAACGGCAATATTACGGTCACCCGCGGCAACTTGCCCAACAGCGCGACGCCCGGCACGCTGACCGGTGGCGGCATCGCAATCGCCAACCGCACCGGCGGCTTGGTCAACTTCACGGACAAGGCGACGATCGGCGGCAGCGGCGTATCGCTGACCAACAACACCGGCGCCACAATCACCTTCGCCGATGTCGACATCACCACGGACGCCGCAACGGCGTTCACTGCAACCGGAGGCGGCTCGGTCAACGTCACGACCGGAACGATCAATGCCACCAATGCGGGAGCGGTGGCGCTCGACGGCATTGCGGCCAACATCAATTTCGCCTCGACAAGCGCCAGCTTCAATTCCGGCAGCGGTGTCGACCTGCAGCATCTGACCGGTACGGTCGCGCTCGGCACCGGCACGCTGACCAACACCGGTTCGGGTACAGCCTTCAATGTCGGCTCGGCGGCCGATCAGAGCGGCGGCAATGCAATCATCTCCTATGCCGGCACCATCGCCAGCAACGGCACCGGTGCCGCCGTCTCGATCCAGGAACTGACCGGCGGCTCGGTGACGGTGTCGGGCAATCTGACCGACGGCAACGCAGCCGATGGCGGCCAGATCTTCATCGGTGGCATCGCCAACGGCACGGCGGCGACCGTCACCTTCTCGGGAAGCAGCAAGAAGATAAGCTCTGGCGCGACGACAGCTGTACAGATCGGCTACACAGGCCCCCTCTCCGCCATCGTCCCGTATGACAATACGGACGGCACGATCAACTTCACCAATGGCGGCCTGGATATAACGACAACGACCAGAGAAGGCTTCGGCGCCGCCTTCGGCGGCACCGTCAGCGTGTCCGGCACCGGCAACAAGATCGCCTCCGGCGGCAATGGTCTGTTCATTGTCTTCGCCGACGTCGGCGTCGCCGGCGTCACCTTCGACAGCGTCTCGGCCGTATCGACATCGGACGCTGCCGGCGTCTTGCTGACAGGGTCCAATCTGGCGGGCGACGTCAACATTGGCGGCCTGAAAGATACCGGCTACATGGGCGCCTCGCTGAACGCCCTGCTCGGCACCGGTGCGGTGAATTTCACCGGCACGACCGATCTCGACGTCAGCTACCGAGGGTTTGATATCGGCGGCCCGCAAGTGGGCACCATAAACATCGCCAACGTCGCCGGCTCCACCCTGACCATCGACGGTGGGGAAGCCGGCATTGTCACGAACGGCCTGCAGGCAGGAATCATCAACGTTGGCGGCAATGGCGGCGTCGCCAGCATCGGCGCGACGACAAGCACCACCGGTGCGGCTATCGCCGTCAGCGGCGGTAACGACCTCATTCACGCCACGCTGAACTACAACGGCTCGATCAAGGTCGACACCGGCATGGTCGTGCAGGCCGTGGCCGACTGGAGCGAGCTCAACATGAGCGGTTCGGTCGTTTCGACTACGGCAGCAACTGGCATTGGTACGGCGGCCTTCGTCTTCACCGGCAACGCCAACGGCGTCTACAATATTTCAACCACGATCGATCATACCGGCACGGGCATCGGCGTGCGGTTTGACGGATCGTCTAACGGGACGGCCACCTTCTCCGGTGCGTCGAAGATCTTCAACACCAGCAGCGGCACCAACGACGCGATCGTCAAGTTGCCCAGCATCAGCCCGACCCAGGGCATGGGCACGCTCAACTTCACCAATGGCGGCCTGGTCATCACCACCTCGAGCGGCGCCGGCTTCACCGCCAGCACTTTCGGCGCCGGCACGGTCAGCGTCAGCGGCACGGGCAACTCGATAACCACGACGACAGGCACCGCGCTCAACCTCGACAACGCGACGGTCGGCGCCGGCGGCATAAATTTCAGCTCCATCTCGGTCAATGGAGCGGCGACCGGCGTTTCGCTCAACAATGTCAGCGGCGGCACGCTCAATCTCGGCACGGTGAACCTGCAAGGCATCACCTCGACCGGCGTCGACATTTCCGGCACGCTCGGCTCGACGGTAAACTTCGCCAGCCTGACCATCGCCATGCCCGGCGACAATTCGACCGGCATCACCTTCGCCGATGCAGTCGTCAACAGCATCTTCACGACTGGCGGTTTCACGCTCACCAGTGCTTCCTCGACCGGCACCACCGCCGTCAACCTGTCCAACACCACCGGCACCGGCACCATCCAGCTCGGCGATCCGAACACGGCCGGCGCATCCTCCACCATCGGCGGCGCCGGCGCCGGACCCGGCATCGGCTTCCAGTTCACCCCGACGACGGCGATCAACTTGATCTATGGCGACGGCGAAAGCGCGGTCGACAAGCTGTCGACGGTCAAGGCAATCGACATCCTCAATTCCACCGGCGTTTTCCCGGTCGGCGGCACCTATAATTTCCAGGATGTCGACGGCGCCAATGGCGGTTTCATCGGCGACCTCTCCGAGGCCCAGGGACCGACCACCTATTATGTCGACCAGGACGGCGACGGCGACGGCACCGCCGCCAATCCGGGCTCGATTGCCGGCGCGGAAGCGTCGGGCGCCTCGGTTGTCATCCTTGTCGACACGTCGCAGAACGGCACCAGCAACCTCATCGACATGATGCAGGCTCAGCAGAATGGCGGCGGCAACAACACGCTCAACCTTGCCGACGGCCAGATCCTGATCGGCCTCAAGGCCGGCGATTCCATCGATACCGCGCCGCTGGGCGCCGTCGGCGGCGGCCTCGGCGGCAATTTCAGCTTCAGCGGCATCAATGCCTCGACCGTCATCACGGCAGGGTCCAATGTCGACAGCGTGCTGGCGACGCTGACGACCGCGAGCGGCAACACTATCGATTTCTCCGGCAAGGCCGGCATCGAAAACGTCATCGTGCAGAACACCGGTGCGGGCCTTGGCATCTCCGGCACCAACATCACCGATCTTATCCTGCGCCGCGCCACGATCGCCGGCGGCACCGGTGGCGCCCTGTCGCTTACCGACGGCGCCGCTGCCAGCCAGATCGCACTGTCGAACCTGATCCTGTCGGCAACCGGCGGCGACATTGCCAAGGTTGACGGCACGGTCGGCGCCGGGCTGATGAAGGTCAGCGCCTTCTCCGACATCACGCTTCTGGGCAACAATGGCGAAACCGGCGGCTTTGAGGTGAGCGGTGTCACCTTCGATGCCGTTCCAGCGACCGTCGGCATCGACCAGGTCGACGGCGGCGCCTTCGTCGCCGGCACAAGCAGCAATGGCGTCGGCGGTTATGGCCTGACGCTGTCCGGTGTATCCGGCGATATCCAGTTCGACAGCATCACCGCCTACGGTGGCGTCAACGGCATCGCCCTCAATGGCGTTGACGCCACCGTCACGGTCAGCGGCGCCACCACCATCACCGGCACCACAGGCTTCGGTATCAGTGCGATCAACACCAATCCCGGCACTTTCAACTTCAACACGGTGACGGTGAACAACGTCGCGACGACCGGCGGCGGCATCAACTGGGTCAGCGGCAACCTCAACATCGCCGGCCTCGCCAACATCGACACGAGCAGCGGCGTCGGCTTCTCGCAAAGCGCCGGCACGGTGAACTTCCTCAACGGCCTGACCATCGATACCACCAGCGGCACCGGCATTGTCGGGACCGGTGGCGTTATGGGCATCACCGCTTCCGCTGCAGCCCAGACGGTAAATTCGACCAGCGGTCAGTCGATCAGCCTCACCAACGTCGCCGCCACCATTGCGCTTGACTCGACCTCGTCGGGCGGCGGCACCAACAATGTTGGCCTGGCCAATGTCACCGGAACAGTCAGCCTCGGATCCGGCGCATTGAGCGGCGCTTCGGGCGTCGCATTCCTGGTCAATGGCGGCGCTGCGACCGTCAGCTATGGCGGCTCCGTCACCAAGACCACCGCCGGCAAGATCGTCGACATCTCCGGCGTCACCGGCGGTTCGGTCACACTGTCCGGCGCGCTCAGCGCCACCGGCGGTTTCGACAATGGTATCTATGTCCACGGCAACTCCGGCGGGACCATCACTCTCAGCGGTGGCACGAAGACGCTGACCACTGGCGCCAATACGGCGGTCGACTTGACGACCAACACCGGCGCGACGATCAACTTCGATACGGGTGGCCTGGTGATTACCACCACCTCCGGCACGGGCTTCAACGCCAGCGGCGGTGGCACGGTCAGCGTCGGCGCGCTCCTCAGCGACAACAGCGTCACCACGACGGCCGGCGGCACCGCGTTGAACCTCAATGGCGTTACGATTGGCGCTGCGGGCATGAATTTCGACAGTGTTTCGGCCACTGCCGCCGCAACCGGCATCTCGCTGACCAATATCGCCTCGTCGGGCGGCGGGGCCATCATTCTCGGCACGGTCAACCTGCAAGGCATGACCACGCGTGGTGTCGATGTTTCCGGCACGCTTGGCGCGGCGCTGTCCTTCAACGATCTCGACATCGGCCTGAACAGCACGACAGGCATCGCCTTCGACCTCAATGGTGCGGCGATCAACGCGGCGATCACCGCCAATAATTTCGACGTGACCAACGCGGCCGCCGCCGGCAGCACCATCGCCGTCGACCTGCGTGGCGCCACTGGCGGCCAGACGGTACGCCTCGGCGATGCCGTTGTCGGCGGCGCCAGTTCCAGCATTGCCGGCGTCAACACCGGCGTGTTCCTCAACAGCGCCACCAACCTCGCTTTCACCTATGGCGACGGCGAATCGGCGACCGACCAGCTCTCGACCATCGGCGCCAATGTAGGCATCGATGCCTCCAGTGCGCCGGTTGCTGGCACCTACAATTTCCAGGATGTGAACTTCCAGTCGGCTCCCGGCCTGGGCTTCGGAGTCGGCAAGGTCTATTTCGTCGGCGCGTCCGCGACCGGTGACGGCAGCGGTCGCGACCAGAACAATCTCGCGACGCTGGCCACCGCCGAAGCAGCAGCCGTGGCGACGGACATCCTGGTTCTCGTCAACGATGGCGGCACCATCACCGCGGCAGGTAGCAATGGCAACGACACGCTGGCGCTCGCCACCGGCGAGCAGGTGCGCGGCTTCGGCAACGGCAACATCAACCTGGCGCTGACGGTGCCCTCCACCATCCAGCTCGCCAGCAACAACATCTCGATCATCGACCAGACGCCCAACGGCGCCGCGACGCTGACGACGAGCGCCGGCAACAATGTCATCACGCTCGGCGCCAGCGGCAACATCATCGACGGCTTCATCCTGAATGGCAGCCCGGCGGGTGCCGCGCGTGGCGTCAAGGACAATGGCGCGGGTGCTGCGAATACCGTCATCAGCAACGTGACCATCAGCAATTTCGCCACGCAGGGTATCGAGATTACCCCGTCGAACAGCACGACGATCAACAACGTTACTTTCTCCGGCAACGCCAGCGATGTGTGGCTGAACGCGTCCAACACCACCATCACCAACGTCACCAGCACCGGCGCCACCGGCATTGCTTTCAAACTCGACAACACCGCCGGCACGACGACGCTGACCAACGTCAACATCACCACCGCAGCGACCGGCACCGGCATCGCCTTCGGCGGCGCGTCGGGCGCTGGCGGCACGATTGCCGGTACCAATGTCGATATATCGGGCGGCAGCGGCCTTTCGGTGACCGGCGGCAACGCGGTGATCAGCTTCGACGGCGCCAGCTCCATCATCAGCACGTCGGGCGCGGCGGCCACGATCTCGACCCGCGCTGGCGGCAGCTTCACCTTCGCCGGCTCGGTGATCGCCAACGGCGCAGCGAGCGGCATCAGCATTTCCGGCGCGACGGCGGCCAATACGGTGAGCTTCACCGGTACGGTCGATCTCGGCACCACGACGCCGATGACCGGCACCGCAGTCGCAATCAACAACGGCGCCACGGCCTCGACCGTCAGCTTCGCAAACCTCGACATCGTCACAAACGGCACCACCGGATTCAGCGCCATCAATGGCGGCACGGTCAATGTGACGACCGGCACGGTGAGCTCCACTTCCGCGCAGGCGGTCAACCTCAACGGCATCGCCACCACCGGCATCAATTTCACCTCGACCAATTCGACCGGCGGCACCAACAACGTGTCGCTGACCAATGTCACCGGCGCCGGCACTGTCAGCCTCGGCTCCGGTGCGCTCGGCGGCGCGACCGGCGCGGCCTTCCTGGTCACCGGCGGCTCGGCCAATGTCAGCTATGCCGGCTCGGTCACCAAGACCACGGCCGGAAACGTCGTCAGCATCTCCACCCGCACCGCCGGCACCACGACATTGTCGGGCACTCTCAGCGCCACCGGCGGCGTGGCCAACGGGATCCTCGTCAACGCCAACACCGGCGGCACGATCAACTTCTCCGGCGCCAGCAAGATACTGACCACCGGAGCCAACAATGCCGTCGACCTGACGGCGAACACCAACACCGCGGTCAACTTCACCGGCGGCGGCCTGGCCATCACCACCACCTCCGGCACCGGCTTCAACGCCACGAGCAACGGTACTGGCACCGTGACCGTTATCGGCTCGGGCAACACGATTTCGACCGGCAGCGGCGTCGCGGTCAACCTTGACAGCGTTGCCATCGCGGCGGGCGGCGTGACCTTCGCTTCCACGAACAAAGGCGCCGGCGGCACCAGCGCCGTCATCCTCGATACCGTCACCGGTTCGGGAGCGATCGACCTCGGCACCGGCGCGCTGGTGGGCGGAACAAGCGCCGTGATCCGTATCGGCGATGGCCTAGGCACCGCCAACAGCGGCGGCACGGCGGCCTTCACCTATGCCGGCGCGATCACCAGCGGCAGCACCGGCCAGGCGGTCAACATCCAGGATCGCGCCCTGACCGCCGGCAACATCACCCTGTCGGGCAACATCACGCATAATGCGGCGGGCCAGATCGGCCTCCTGCTGGACGACAATGTCGCCGGCATCATCACCTTCTCCGGCGCGTCGAAGTCGATCACCTCGACCACGGCGGCTGGCGTCAGCCTGAGCGACAATACCGGTGCGACGATCAACTTCACCAATGGCGGGCTGGTCATCGCCACCACCAGCGGCGCCGGTTTCAATGCCACCGGCGGCGGCACGGTGACGGTGCAGGGCACCGGCAACACCATCGCGTCCGGCACGGGCACGGCGCTTAATGTCGCCAACACGACGATCGGCGCCGGCGACGTGACGTTCAGGAGCATTGCGTCCAATGGTGCAGCCAACGGCATCGTGCTCAACAACACCGGCACCAGCGGCAATCTGGTGGTGACCGGCACCGGCGCGACGGGGGGCAGCGGCGGCACGATCCAGAACTCGGCCGGCGATGGCGTCAGCCTGACCGACACTCAGGATGTCAGCCTGAGCAACATGATCATCAGCGACAATGCGGGCAACGGCATAAAGGGGCTGCGGGTCAACGGCGTGGTGCTCAACGGTCTGACCCTGAACAGCAATGCCGATGCCAACACCGAGTCCGGAATCCTGTTCAACGAACTTACCGGCAACGCCTCGCACGTCACCACGTTCACAAACCTTACTGTCTCGAACTCTTTCACCCACAATGTGCAAGTCATCAATTCCGGCGGCACGTTGACGAACCTTGTGGTGAGCGGCGGTACGTTCTCGAACAACGGCGCCTCAAACAATGCCGGCAGCGACTTCATCTTCGAGGCGGACGGCGCCGGTGTCGCCGGCGCGCCGACGATGACGCTGACAGTCGACGGCGCAACCTTCACCGGCAACAACGCCTATCCTGGACCGGGAGTCATCCCTGGAACCGGTCTGTTCGTCATTGCCAATGACGGTACCGTCAACGCTCACATCGGCGAGACCACGGGAAATCTATTCAACAATCTGAACAACGGCATCAACCTCACCCAGAGCAGCAATTCCGGCGCCGGCACGGGCGGCAATCTGAATTTCACCGTCCGGAACAACACCGTCACCAACAGCGACTCGACGGCCATTAACGTGTTCAGCAGCGGCGACCTCGCACGGACGCTTGACGGCACAATCGCCAACAACGTCATCGGTACGCAAGGCGTAGCAACCTCGGGATCGCGAACCGGCAACGGCATCAGGGTTGGGCATGAAAGCCTCGGCGTCGCCAAGGTGCTGATCGACAACAACATTATTCAGAGCATCGGCGTCAACGGCATAAGCGGTGGCGACAGCGTCTCGATCACGCAGCTCGTGCAGCCGGGCACCGTGCACGCGACGGTCACCAACAACACCATTCGCGACAATGCCGACAGCCGCGGCATCACTGTCACCGCCACATTTGCCGGCGCTATCATCAATGCCGACGTTCATGCCAACACCATCACCAACGTCAACAACGCCAATGCCATCCGCTTCCTCGCGGACGGCCTCGGCGGCGCCGACGGCACGATCAACGTACCGCAGGCGAGCGAGGCCGGTATCGAAACCGTCAATGGCGGGGCAACGGCGCTGACGGACACCCGGACGTTCTTCAACCAGCCGCTGCCACTGCTGCCTGGCGCGACACCGTAGTCAGCAACCTTGGATTCGTCCTAGGAAATATATTTTATGAATCTGATATCGACTTGTTGTCTTACTTAGGCATAATACAAGAATTCAGACAGTAAGCGGCCAACGGAGGGGACGGGGATGAGTGAGCCTTATTTAGGTGAAGTCAAGATCATTTCCTGGAACTATGCACCGCGCGGCTGGGCATTTTGTAACGGCCAGTTGTTGCCGCTTAACCAGAACCAGCCATTGTTCTCACTTCTTGGCACCAGGTACGGCGGCAACGGCCAGACAAATTTTGCCCTTCCGGATATGAGGGGACGTGCGCCGGTTCATACGGGCGGCCCTATCGGTGCAATTGTCGGCGGCCAGGGCGGCGAAGAGTTTCACACGCTCACGCTCGGCGAAATGCCGACACACAACCATTTCGTCAACGCATCGAACACTGCCGGCAACGTCAACAATCCATCCGGCGCGCTGTTGGGGGCGAACGCCAGCCCGATCTATCAGCCGCCTGGCAGCGCGGTGGCTATGGCGAAGGAAAACATCACTTTCGTCGGTGGCGGCCAGCCGCATGAGAACAGATCGCCCTATCTCGTCTTGAATTTCATCATTGCCCTGCAAGGCATATTCCCGTCGCGAAATTAAGAGGACGCTTCGATGAGCCAACCTTTTGTCGGCGAGATCAGGATGTTCGGTGGCAATTTCCCTCCGAATGGCTGGGCGTTCTGCCAAGGCCAGTTGATGCCGATCTCCGAGAACGAAACCTTGTTCAATCTGATCGGTACGACCTATGGCGGCGACGGGGAGGAAACATTCGCCCTGCCCAACCTCGCATCCCGCATCCCCGTCCATGCTGGCAAGGGCCCGCTGGTCAGCCAGACCTATATCATCGGAGAACTGGGCGGGGTCGAATCCGTCACTGTTTCAACCCAACAAATGCCGAACCATTCCCATACCTGGACCGGTTCGTCGAATATCGCCAAGAATCCGGGTCCGTCCGGCGGTGTCCTGGCGACATCGAGCCTGCTGACGCCCTATGTGGGTATCGCACCTGATGGCAACATGGCCGCCGGAGCCATTTCGCCGGCCGGCGGCAGCCAGCCTCACGACAATATGGTGCCGTTCCTCGCCGTCAGTTTCATCATCTCGCTATTTGGCATCTTCCCCCAGCAAAGCTAGAGACTTGCCATGACCAATCCGTTCGTCGCCGAAATTCGAATTTTTGCCGGAGATTTCGCCCCGACGGGGTGGGCGACCTGCGATGGCCAGCTCCTGCCAATCTCGCAGAATACGGCGCTGTTTTCACTGCTGGGCACAGTTTACGGCGGCGACGGCAAGTCGACCTTCGCGTTGCCGAATTTGGCCGGCTCCGCGCCCATGGGGCAAGGACAGGGCAATGGCTTGTCGGAGCGGTTTCTCGGCGAGACGGGTGGGGAAACGTCCGTCACCCTTCTGCAAACGGAAATGCCGCAACATAATCATTTTGTCGCGATATCCACCGAGAGTGGCGCCCAGGGAACTCTTACCGATGCGGTTATTCTGGGGAAGTCCGGGGGCGGAACGCTGTATCAGAACAACACTTCGCAAAATCTGGTCCAGATGGACCCCCAGGCACTGAGCATAACGGGCAGTACGTTGCCTCACAACAACCTGCCTCCCTATCTGGCGATGACGTTCATCATTGCCATGCAAGGCGTTTATCCGGCGCGTCCGTAAGCGCCACTCCATGATCCAGCTTCCGATTGTGGACAACGGGCCTGTTATATTTTGCTGGGTGCGCGCGGCGCGGATTGATCTGACGTTCCGCCCGATGGCGGACACCGATCTGCCGTTCCTGTCGGCGCTCTACGCCTCGACCCGCGCCGAAGAACTTGCCGTCACGCCGTGGAGCGACGCGCAGAAAACGGCGTTCCTCGACATGCAGTTTCAAGCGCAGCACGCGCATTACCAGAAATACTATCCCAACGCCGACTGGCTGGTGATCGAGCAGGCAAGGCAAGATATCGGTCGCCTGTATATCGAGCGCTCGGCGAGCGAGCATTGCATCATAGATATCGCCTTCCTGCCGGCGCATCGCGGCAAGGGGTCTGGCGGTGCGTTGCTCGCCGATCTCATCGATGAGGCCGCCGCCGTCGGCAAGTCGGTCTCGATCCATGTCGAGAAGAACAATCCAGCGCGGCGGCTCTACAAGCGCCTCGGCTTCACCGTTGCCGAGGACAAGGGCGTCTACGACCTGATGATCCGTTCGCCGTAAGGGCCGTGCCGGTCGTCACGTGCCGCGATACCAGGAGACGATGGTGAAACGTTCGTTGCACGTGACCGGGGTGACTTCATGCGTCGTTTCCGAGCGAAAGGCGACGAGAGAGCCCGGCAATGCCGGCATGGCAATGCGCAGGTCCGGGCCGCTGTAAGGCCCATGCAGGACCAGCGAGCCGCCTGCATAGCTTTCTGGCGAAGGGTTGTCCGATTGACGGTTGAGAAAGATCACCACCGAGATCTTTCGGAACCGCGACTCGTCGTGAATGAGCGGCGTGTTGCCATCCTGGTGCGGCACAAAGAAATCGCCTTGCCGATAGTGAAGGAACTGAGGTTTCTCGACCTGGCCGAGCAGCAGCCCGAAATGCCGCTCCAGAGCCGCCTTCTGCTGCGCCAACAGGGCACTCACTCGCTCTTCAGTGGCCTGCGAAACATCGGCGCGCACGGTCTTTCGGATCTCCGGCCATGCCATCTTCTGGTCGGCACGCCCCAGCAGGCCGGCCGGACGGCCCAAGGCCGCCCGAATTTCCGCGCACAGTGCGCTACACGCCGCTCCGTCAAATACGTCCGCAATCTCGATATAGTCGATCATATGTCGAGCCGCCGCGCTGCCAAATCGCCCTGATGGCCGGAGCGTCCCCGTGGCCGATCCGGTCGAAAAAAATCAGTTGAATACCGCCTCGTAAAGCCGCCCTGCCTCATCGGCAGCGATCGGCACGATGAAGATCTCATGGGCGCCGCTTTTGCCGTTGAACCGATAGATAGCCTGCGGCAGCGCCGCGTCGCGCGGCCCCCTGAACAGCAGCGTGAAGCCACCGCCGTCGCGCGGGCTGTTGGCAATGGGCTGCACCGCGCTCAGTTCCAGCGTGAGCGTCTGACCGCCGGCTTCGACGGAAAAGCTCTGCCCCTGCTCGAAATCCGAAATCGATGCCATGCGCCTGCCTGGTTCGTCTGTCTTTCAGACGGCTGTCTTGAGAGTCTGTCCCGTCAGCCAATGTCGCTGCTTGATGGCATGCTGTCTATAGAGCTTGATCTCCAGAAGTAGAAAAGAGCACGATCGAACAACGATGTAGATTTATCCCGCTAATGTCGGGGTAGATCAGTCGTCAGCGCGTTGCGCCCTCGCCGCCGCTGGCCTAAACCGGGAGCGCATAAGAGGAGAATGCCAGGGATGATTGATGCGAAAACGGACGGGGCGGAAAGCACGGCGGCCAATGCGCTGCCGCTGTTCTACAAAAAGCCCGAGGCGCTCAATCCGCTACGGCACGGCTCACTCGGCCTGGCGGCGCGGACCGATTTCTCCTTTGCCCGCACCGCGCACGCAATCCCCGTCGTCGCCTCGGAAATGCCGGCGGCAATGCGCTCCTACCCGATCGTTTTCATCGGCGACGCCAAGGCGCCTGTCATCATCACCGGCCTGCGCCAGGACCAGAACCTGTACGTCGGTGCCGACGGCAAATGGGCGGAGCCGCATTACATTCCCGCCTATGTCCGCCGGTACCCCTTCATCCTGGCCGATGAATCGAAAACGACCGGCCGCCTGACGTTGTGCATCGACCGCGCCAGCGAACGCGTCGTCGAGCAGACGCCTTCGTCCAAGGGCGGCGACGAGACCGCGCCCTTCTTCGACGGCAACGAGCCGGCTGAGGCCTCGAGGCAGGCGCTCGCCTTCTGCAGCCAGTTCCAGACCGACTTCAATGCGACTCGCGCCATGATCGACAAGATCGACGCGCACGGCCTGTTCGCGCCGCGGCAGAGCAAGGTGACGCTGGAGGGCGGCGAGACCCTCAACCTCACCGACTTTCAGGTGATCGACGAGCCGGCCTTCAACAAATTGAGCGACGAGGCGTTTCTTGATCTCAGGAAATCCGGCGCGCTTGCGCTGCTCTATTGCCATCTCGCCTCGAGCAACAGCTGGACCTCGGTGGTCTTCCAGGCGTCATTGCGGCGAGCTGGCTGACGCGGCCCGCGACGAAAAGGTCGGCAAGGCGCGGGTTGTTTAAATCAACGGTTCGCGCCTTCGCACGACGATCTCTCCGCGGCTCGAATCATGCTGTTGTCGTGCAGATCGATTGCCATGACGGGTTGGCGAACTTCCTAATGCTCGACGTATAGCTCTCGCGAAATGCGCCGAGGCGGCATCAATCCCCCGGTTCGCGGACCTCTCAGCACGCCAACCTTGCTGCCCTCCTCAATCGTTGAATAGCCGGTCGTCGCCATCGAGCACGGTCCGAACGCAAAAAGCCCGCGTGAAGCGGGCTTTTTTTGTTGGTTGCGGGGACAGGATTTGAACCTGTG
>NZ_JAMYRV010000041.1:0-63643 GCF_040321555.1 Mesorhizobium sp. M0317
ATTGGCGAGGTACTCTTCAAAGCAGGCGAGAAAGCAGGATACAGCTTTGAACCCAATCAGCGCGATGTAGACGATATTTTGCGCAACGTGCGTCGGGGTAAGCAGTTGGGCGATTTCTGCATGGCCACGAACCATGGGCACGAGCCTGGGGAATTCAGCCCCGAACCGGCCGACTATGAACAAGCGTTTGCACGCAAGACGATCGACGCCGGAGCAGATGCATACATAAATCACGGACCGCATCATGTCAGGGGCATCGAAATCTACAAAGGCCGGCCCATCTTTTACGGCCTGGGGAATTTCTTCAACCAAGATCTGAGAACGCCGGTCGGGGCTGACATGTTCGAGGCACACGGGAAGGATCCACGGGTCGACACTGATGCTGAGGTAAGCGCCCACGAAATGGCGGTAGGATATCCGATGTTGGAACAATTCATAACTCTCTCTGACGCTATTTACTCTGAGAGCGTCGTCAGCGTCAGCCGTTTCGAAAAAAACCAGCTCGCCGAGATAAGGCTCTATCCGCTCGAGCTGCGCCGCAGCGAGCGGCTCGCCAACCGCGGAGTTCCGAGGCTCGCTCCAGCGCCGCAGGCAAGAGCCATTCTGGAGCGGCTACAGATCGCATCGAAGCCATTCGGGACCCAAATCGAGATCGAGCATAACGTCGGTCTGATCAGACTGCGGCCCAGTTCGCTGCCAGACCACCATCACGCATTTAACCCTTGAAATGGCCTGAATCACAAAGCGCTTGGCCTCGCCCGCCCGGTGTCGGCGGCCTTCGAAGGCACCTACCGATCAGTCGCGAAGCCATCGCGTCCCGGGTCGTACGGCATCATTCCCCTAGGTAATGCGAACATAGTCGCGGACGCTACATTTGCGATTAGGTTCCAATCGCGTCTATTGCGTGAGTTGCCTCAGGTTCTGTTCTCCTTCATCGCATTGCCAGAGGGCGCAGTCGCGGTTAGCATTCAGAAGGATGGCTTGACGCTGGAAACGTTTGGCGAGACGAGTACCGTTCCCTTCGCCTTCGAGTTGGGCAAGTGGTACGAGTTGCGCCTGTCGCTTGCATCTCGCGGTCTGCATCTGGTCGGATACTCTGTCGAGACTGGGTCGCGGTCCTTTGAGATTAAGACGGGGCGGCTTAGAGGGAAGGCGGCATTTTCGAAACTGGTGCTGGCCGCTACGCCGCAGCCGGGAGATCCATCGGCGTTCACTTCGTTTTTCAACGGACGGCTCGAAGCCCCGAGGTTATTGCATGGGGCGCAGCTTGTCGAAAATCTCGTGGACGATACGGTGCCGGAAGAGGAAATACTTGCATTCTGGGATTTCGGTGTCGACATTCCAACATCAAACATCCGCGACAAAGGTCCATTGCGGCTCGACGGAACCTTCCACAATTTGCCGGCACGAGCGGTGCGAGGCTCGCGATGGTCCGGCGCGGAGATGTGCTGGAGGCACGCGATCGACGAGTATGCGGCAGTCCATTTTCACGAGGACGACCTTTACGACTGTGGATGGGAGACAGATTTCACCTTCGATATGCCCCCCGATCTTCCAAGCGGAGTGTACGGTATTCGCTTGAGATGCGAGAGCGCTGAGGACATCATACCCTTCTTTGTACGCCCAGCCAGACATGCCGCCAAGGCAAGGGTCGCAGTGCTTTTCTCGACATTCACCTATGTTGCTTACTCAAATCATGCCCGCTCCAACTTCGACGGCGCCTATATCGAAAGACGCAACACCTGGCATTCCTATCCACACCATCCGGCGGAGTACCCGGAGTTTGGGCGATCGCTCTACAATCTCCATGCTGACGGCAGCGGCGTTGCGTTCAGTTCAATGTTGCGGCCGCAGTTAATCATGCGGCCCGGCCAACTCGCCTATGTTGATGAACGTGGATCAGGCTTGCGCCATTTCCCCGCCGACATGCATCTGATCGCGTGGTGCGCGGCAAAAAATATTGCTGTCGACGTCGTCACAGATCACGACCTCGAGGCCGAGGGAAGCAAGGCACTTGAAGAGTATGCGTTGGTGCTTACAGTTACGCACCCAGAATACCATACGGCTCTCACCCTTAATGCAATTGAAGATTTCGTAGCCGGGGGCGGTAGCCTCGGCTACCTCGGAGGCAATGGGTTCTACTGGCGGATAGCAACCAGTGAGGCCTTTCCCAACGCGATAGAGGTTCGGCGCGGCGAAGCCGGCGCCAGGGCGTGGGAGGCAGAACCCGGGGAGTACTTCCATGCTTTCGACGGCTGCTATGGTGGCCTCTGGCTCAAGAACGACCGGCCTCCGCAGCGGCTCGTCGGCATCGGCATGTCGGCTCATGGCGCGTTCACCGGCTCCTTTTAACGTCGGACAGACGCGTCTTACGATCCGCGTTTTGCATGGCTGTTTGACGGAATTGATGATGAGATCCTCGGTGATTTTGGATTTTCCGGCGGGGGTGCTGCTGGGTTCGAAGTCGACATTGTCGATTCGTCCTTGGGCACACCGCCCGATGTGGTTGTCCTCGCGCAATCCGAGGAGTATTTGGGCGAGTACCATTGTGTTCCGGAAAAGATAGTTTGGCCGCAACCGCTCGCCTGGCAGTCGTCGCAGATCAGGGCCGATCTCTGCTTCATTCCTAAGGCGCACGGTAATTTTGTCTTCTCTACCGGTTCGATCCTGTTTTGCGGAAGCCTTCCGGCGAACGACTTCAACAACAACATCTCGAAACTGCTCGAGAACATGGTGCGGCACTGCCTCTCCGGACCTTGACGTACGGCCATCAAACCAGAGATGCCGCCGCTCATGATTGTCGGGGCGGTCCAGCTCCGTGGCACACGAGGTCCTCTTTGGGTGGCGGGCCGAACTCGGAGGCGTTACCCTCGCCGAAAGCCTGTCAACCCTTGCCGCTTGGATGCGAGTCCTGTTGAGGCCCCTACTGCACGACGCCACTGAGGTATCCCAAAGCCAACTGCACCGAGTGGGGCCACACGTCTGAGAATGCCGAGCCTGAGTGCCGACACCGAGACAAGAGCGGGCCTGTTTACAACAATAGCTCAGCGTCTCAACTCCACCGGCAGAATATCGAAAATGACTTTCGGGTCTGCCGGACCTTGGACGCGCTGCTCACTGGCCTACCTAACCTCCGTCTGCAATCGGGGCTCGCAGATTGGCTGAACTGCATAGGGATTGCAGAGACGTTCAGTTGCGCCGCTATGCGCCGTGGTGAGCCCCGAATAGATGCCGATGGGTGTTCCACACATATGCGCTGGGGACCCCTCCTGTTTGGTTTTCCGTGATCGAACCGCCCGCATGTCATCCAGTTCGCGACACTCCTCTCTGGTCAGAAGCATGTAGGCGTAGGGCTCTTGCGGCGCGGCGATCAGGATTAGTATCGTCTCTCCCAGATCGCCGCGCTATACCAACCGCATGTCTGCGCGGTACGAAGGTGCCACGCGCATCGAGTCCATGAACTGCAAGAGATATCTCGTCAGATCCAGAACTACGCGAACCGCTCCTTCATCGCAGTTGAGACGTCCGAGATACCACCTCGTCGGTGCGCGGATGCGGCTCATCAAGCCTCGCAGTTCATCGCCGACGAGGCGGTCTCGGCCCTGGATGTCTTCGCCAGATCCTGAACCTGCCTATGAATTTGCAAGAAGGAGATTGGAGTCGCCTTTCTTCATCTCGCACAGGCTCGGTGTGATGGTGCAACGGGTGGTACGACATCTGCTAGGCCGGCCATCTAAAAACGCGATGGGGCAGTCCGGGACATTATATTGGCGAATTGAGGACCGCATGGCGCATACTTCCACAGCGGAGAACGCAATCGCGCAACAGCTATCTTAAACCCGGCGCCAAGGTAGCCTGAATACTTGAATAGGTTGAACGAAGGGTAGCGCTCGTTGCGTCCACCCCTGAGATACAAGAATCAGATGCAGACCACCATCGCCAGCGTGCCAGTAGCGGAATGAATTTAATCCCCTCGGAATGATCGAGTGACTGAATTGCAGATCAAAGAAGTCCTTCTGGCGCCTGGCAACGGCGCATTTTTCTATGACGATCAGGAGGCCATTAGGTCCGGCGCAATCCAGGACGGCTTCATCTATGTCGGCGCGCCGACAACGCCGGGGTTCAAGTCAATTCGCGTTCCAGCATCTTCGCTCGGCATCGGGCTCGTCCTTACCGACGACACCGTTGTTTGGGGCGATATGATGAACGTCCAGTACTCTGGTGCCGGTGGACGCGATCCTTTGTTCGACACCACCCAAATCTCGGATTTGACGTCGCGGGTCATGACACCCCGGCTTCTCGATATCGACGCATCCTGCTACCTTGATGCCTGCGCGAAGGTTTTCGAGCCCTTCGAACACAGGCGGTTACCTCTCGCGATTGAGTATGGCGCGAGCCAAGCTCTACTTCGCGCAGCCGCCCATCTTCACCGCAAGACCATGGCGGAGATCGTATGCGCGGAGTTTGATCTGCCGCTGCCGTCGCGCAGAGTGCCGATCTACTGCCAGAGCGGCGATGCTCGCGAAATCAACGTGGACAAAATGATCCTGAAGGCGGTGGATGTGCTTCCCCACGGACTGATCAATTCGCGGCAGAAATTCGGCACCAACGGCCAGACCTTCATGGAGTTCGTGAAGTGGGTTGCTATGCGTACGTGCGAAATCGGCCGCCCGGGGTATCGTCCGGTGCTGCATTTCGATGTGTATGGCTGGATCGGCCAGGAAATCGGCCTGGAGCCGCACAGCATCGCCGACTTTATCTGCAAGGTTGCAGATACCGTGTCGGATTTCACGCTCAACATCGAATCCCCGGCGGATTTTGGTTCGACGCAAGCTCAAATTGAGAACTACGCCAAGATCGTATCGATCTTGGACAACCGGGGTTCCAGCGCGCGCATTGTCGTAGACGAGAGGTGCAATACGCTCGAGGATATTCGGCTCTTCGCCGAAGCGAAGGCCGCGCATCTGGTCCAAATCAAGACGCCAGACGTCGGCTCCATCGCCGATACCGCGCGCGCAGTTCTCATTTGCAAGGCGAATAAGGTAGGGGCGTATGTCGGGGGGAGCTGTACCGAGACGGATCTCTCCGCCCAAGCCTCAGTCCACGTATCGGTGGCAACCCAGGCCGACATGATGCTCGCAAAGCCCGGAATGGGTGTCGACGAGGCTTTCTCAATTGTTGGGAATGAACAGAACCGGTTGCTGGCGACGCTGAACCGTCGTCGGGCTCAATCGGAAAACGTTGGATGAAAAGCACGGTGTCGAATGCAAAACTCTCTTGAGGGGATCACTGTCGTAGCGGTGGAGCAGGCCGTTGCTGCGCCTTACGCATCGTCTCGCCTTGCGGACGCTGGCGCCCGGGTAATCAAGATCGAGAGGCCCGAAGGGGATTTTGCCCGAAACTACGACAAGTTGGTGCGGGGACAGAGCGCCTACTTCGTCTGGCTCAACCGGGGTAAGGAGTCGGTCTGTCTGGAACTAAGATCAGAAGCGGACCGCGCCGTCCTCGACACACTCATTGCCAGTGCTGACGTCTTTATCCAGAATCTGAAGCCGGGCAGTATCGAGAAACTGGGTTTCGGGTCTGCTGATCTGCGTCGCCGATTTCCGCGGCTGATCACCTGTGATATCTCCGGTTTCGGAGAGGGGGGGCCGTATTCCCACTTGAAGGCTTATGATCTGATCGTCCAAGCTGAAACAGGTCTATGCGCGATCACCGGCAACCAACAAGGGCCTGCGCGTGTAGGGGTATCGGTTTGCGACATCTCGGCGGGCATGACAGCGCATAGCGCCATTCTTCAAGCGCTCTATCACCGCGAGGTCACCGGCGAGGGCGCCAGAATTCAGGTGTCACTGTTCGATGCCATCGCCGATTGGATGAATGTTCCGGTCCTTCAAAACGACTACAGCGGCTATCACACGGTTCGCGCCGGCGTGAAACACCCGTCCCTGGCGCCGTATGGGGCCTATCGTTGCGCCGACGGCAAAGATGTCATCTTTTCAGTTCAGAATGATCGCGAATGGGTAAATTTCTGCGATAAATTCCTGAAGCAGGCGGAGCTTACACGCGCACCTGGTTTCGCCGATAATATGGATCGCCTCGGTCACCGTGCGCAACTTGATGAGATCATTGAGAGGCGCTTTTCCGAACTGTCGTGCCATGAAGCGATGCGGGAACTTGAGGCCGCCGGTTTGGCATATGGCCGACTGAACGAAGTGGCGGATGTTTCAAAACATCCACACGTTCGAAGGGTTGAGGTTGCCACTCCTGAAGGAATTGTAGACACGATAGCGCCGGCGGCGATCTTCAACGTCGAGCACCCCTCGCTGCGCCCAGTTCCGGCTCTTGGCGCTCATACCGAGAGTGTCCGCGAGGAGGTTCTGGGGCGTTTGCGCGAAAGAGCCGCGTCAGCGTGAGCGCGGATCTTGTCGATAAGGTGGGCGCGCTCGCGATTTACAGAGAGCGCTGGCCATCCCAGCGCACTGGCCGCTCGGCAAGCCCACTGCCACCGCCCTCGCAAAACTCGGCAGCAGAGGCGGTTCCATGATCAAGGACACCATTCCGGCGGTTGAAAGCGCGATGTCTGTACCCCGCTGGAGATCGCTGCTCTTCGTTCCCGCTCACGTTCCGCCTTTTGTGGAAGCGGCTCATGAGCGCGGGGCAGATGGCGTCATTCTCGACCTGGAGGATTCCGTTCCCCAGGATCAGAAGGGCGGGGCACGGCGGCAGCTTCCTGAATCCGTGGCAAAGGTGGCCCGCAAGGGCACATCTGTATTGGTCCGCGTGAATCGTGGTTTGCGCGCCTTGGCGGCCGATCTCGATGCAGCCGTGATGGCGGGGGTTGACGCACTTGTTCTTCCGAAGACGGAATCGGCAGAGTGGGTATCAGAGATCGCGAATGCGGTATCGGAACTTGAACGGGAAAGAAATCTCCCGCTGGGACGGATCCGGTTCCTTGCCCAGATCGAGACCCCGGGCGCCTTGCAAAGGCTCGCGGCCATTGCGTCGGCGCATCCCAGAATGGTCGCGATGGCGCTCGGTCCCGAAGACTTCAGTGCCGCTGTTGGCGGCTCCCCGGAGTTTGACCTTCTGTTGACGCCGAACCTTTCTGTTCTGTTCGCCGCCCGTGCGGCCGGATTGCTCCCGCTGGGCTTCGTAGGGAGCATTGGCGAGTTCTCCGATCCTGATAAACTTCGTGAAGCTGCCGGGCATGCGCGGCGGCTTGGCTTTGCTGGAGCTTTGGCGATCCACCCCACACAGGTGGCCATATTCAACGAGGCCTTCTCGCCGAACGCACAGGAACTCGAGTGGGCCCATCGTGTTGTCGCGGCAGAAAACGATGCCGCCATACGAGGACTGTCTGCATTCTCCTTGAATGGCAGGATGGTCGATCCGCCTGTGGTGCGACGCGCTCACGAGATTCTGGTTCTCGCTAAGGAGCATTAGGTGTGCAGTCCCGGACTGTGATGGTGTATCATTGCTGAGTCGTCAGGAGGAGGATGCGCTATGGCAAGCGTTCTTCACGGCAGCGCCCGCACGACGCCGTGTCTTCGAGCCGAGTTCAAAGCGTCGCAAGAGAGCACCCGGTCCCTTGCCGCCCGTTACGGTCTGAATCCGAAGACGGTGAAGAAATGGCGGAGCCGGACCACGACGGCTGATGCGCTGATAGGCCCCAAGACGCCGAAGAGCACTGTGCTGACGCGGCCGAGGAAGCCATCGTGGTGGAGTTCCGGCAGAAAAGGCTGCTGCCGCTGGGCGACGTACTCGGCTGCCTGAGAGACACCATCCCCAACATCATCGCAGCTCAGCTCAGGGATGCGCAGCTCGACCGTGCCGACCCGCGTCTCCCAACCCATGTCGCGATAGCCGTTGCGCTGGACAAGCTGCAGCGGGTTCTTCTCGCCATGGGTGGCGCCCGTCGCCGCGCCCACTTGCATTTGCATCGGCCGCACGGCGGCAAAGCCGATCATCTCGCGCAGGATATCGGCGTCGTGGGTCTTCTTCACAAGCCCAGGCCAGTGACATTCTGCAGTCAGCATCGCCAGGCTCATGACGCTGGCGCGTGACGAATCCGACGCTGTACTGATCGCGGCAATCGAGAGCAATGTTCCTGACCTCGTCGCCGCGCGAACACTTGTCGACGACTTTCAGCAGATGATCCGGTCAAAAGCGGTGGCAAAACTGGACACTTGGCTCAAAGGCGCGAAGGCCTCATCGGCTCCTTCGCGAACGGGGTCGAAAAGGACATCGCCGCGGTCCGCAACGCCATTATCTCTCCGTGGTCGAATGGCCAGACCGAAGGCCAGATCACTAAGCTCAAACTCACCAAGCGGCAAATGTACGGCCGCGCCAAGATCTTCTCCAGGCGCGCCTCGTCGGCGCAACTTAGGCCGTGGCCGCAGCGAGAGTGCGTCAGAGCCCCGTTTGGACGAAATCACCCCTCAAGCGGGGTGCTCTTTCCATGAAGAATCACACAAATCGATATCTCGGGCACTAATCCGGCCGGGGTCCGCAAGTTGGCGCGGTAGGCTATGGGCCGCGCAGAGCTCTACATGTACGTCTTATCGTACTTCCGCAAATTCGCCGAGGGAGCACCGTTACTGCCGAAAGTGTTGGCTCGGCTTCAAGCCGAATGGGCCTCGTAAGGCAGGTTCATGGCATACGCTGCATTATAAAGAATGCAAAAGACCAATGACGGCCCGGAGGATAGTAGCAGTGGCCCATCTCCTGAAACTCACATCTAGCTGTCAGATGGGTCAAATCTCAAAACAGCATTTGACCGCCGCAGGCATCCCGAACAAACATAGGCTCTCTCCATTAGGTGGGTTTTTGCACAGCGCTGCTGCTAGAGGACCACTGGTGTGACTTAACTCTGGATTGACTCGACTTAAGCACGCTTACGCAACCACTATCCCTCCCTCATCAAAAACTTACGCAAGGAAAGGTCAGCGGAAATGAAGCTGAGCGAATACGTAGAGTACGACGCTATCGGCTTGGCCTCTCTCGTGAGCGCGGGCGAAGTGACTCCTTTGGAACTGACGCGCTTGGCGCGCGAGGCGCACGACGAGGTGAATCCTCGCGTCAACGCTGTCATTGAGTTTTACGAAGATGCTGAGACCGTCGCCGGCGCGGATGCAGGACCCTTTAGTGGCGTGCCATTTCTTCGCAAGGATATCGGAGCCGCCGAGGCTGGCCGACTAGAGGAACAAGGAAGCCGCCTGTTTAAGGGCCATCGATCCAATGCTGACAGCTATTTTTTTCGGCGCGCCCGGGATGCTGGGCTCCGGACACTTGGAAGAACAACGACACCGGAGTTTGGCATATCCGGATTCAGCGAATCCATTCTCAATGGCATCACTGGTAATCCATGGGATTTGGGACGCACCGCAGGGGGCTCGTCCGCCGGAGCCGCAGCGGCAGTGGCGGCCGGCATTGCTCCGATTGCCCATGGCAGCGACGGTGGCGGTTCGCTTCGAACCCCTGCGGCTTGGTGTGGCCTTGTCGGGCTGAACCCGTCCCGCGGACGCATTTCCGGCGGTCCGAACAACCAGGATGGCAAGTTTGGTCTTTCTCGACAATTTGTTCTTTGTCGGACCGTGCGCGATATGGCGGCAGCGCTGGACGTCTTTTCCGGCCCACACCCCGGCGATCCGTTTGTTATCATCCAGCCAAACCGGCCATATCTGGAAGAATTGGCGCAGCCCACGGACACTTTGCGGGTCGGGGTCGCGAGAACGAAATGGGGCGAGGTTGAAACCGAGCCGGACGTCCTGCAAGCAGTGGAAGCGACGGCTGCACTTCTCGAGGGAATGGGGCACATCGTGGAAGACATCGAGCCGCCATATGAGCCGGCGGAGTACAGTAGCATATTGCTCGGCTTGTCAGATCTCGGCGCGAGTTCGCTCGAAACCGCGGCGCGTGCCATGGGCCGGACTATCAGCGCGGATACTTTGGAGCCAGTCAACCTCAAGCTCTATGAGCGTGGCAGGAATCTACCGTTGTCCCATCCGGGACACCTACAGGAGGCTATCAGGCGAATGAGGTTCCGAGTGGGCGAGGCGGTCCATGCGTTCGACATTTTGGTGACCCCCACGATGCCAACTGTAGCCCTGCCGCATGGCGGTATCTATTGTGCGACCAATCCGACGCTCTCCGCAGAGGAATATATGGAGGCAGATGCCGCACTTTATCAGTACGTGGGCGTATTCAATGTTACCGGACAACCTTCAGTGTCCTTACCTCTGGCACAAAGTACCAGTGGCCTGCCCATAGGCGTTCAGATCGTCGGTCGCTCTGGTGACGAGGTCACTCTAGTGCGGATCGCACGCGATCTGGAGGAAGCCCAGCCGTGGAGCAAACGGCGACCGACGGTTCAGGCAGGGGCTGCTGACAGTCACCTCTAAGCTCCCGGTTCTGTCTGAATGCCGGCACCGTCGGAATCGGTTGCTACAGCGCCGTCTCGCCGTCCGCCGTGGCATCAAGTCATGTCACGGATAATACGGGGCGATATTCTAGGCGAGTGCGAACGTACGCATCCGAGTGGACGCCTTGTCTGTTTGATTGACACCGCTGCCCTTATATTGACGCCAACAAGGACAGTGCGGAATGGAACGGCTTGAGATTGTCGACAGCGGTCGTCATCGGCGCTTCAGCAGAGAGATGAACCGGCAGATTCTCGGAGAGTTATTCGAGTCTTGGCTGTGTGCGACGATGGCCTGGCGCCACGGAATATCGCGTTACCAGTTATATGAATGGCCGCGATTAGCGCGAGTGTGGCAACTGGATGTCGCGGTACCTTCCTCCGCCTTTGTGCCTGCGCTGGTTGTTCAGAAACGGAGCCTATATCAGGGATATTGCCGCCGATCGGCCGGGTGGCCAGTGCGAACGGCCGCCATCTGGTTGTGACCCATGATGTCGACAATGATGCGCTGCTTCGGGTCATACGCGGACCGGAGTCGCTGCGATAACCCCGTTTCCGATGGGAACTGGGGTCAAGGCCTGCCTTCGACAGGGTACACATTCGGTGTGGCTTTCCCTCGGTGGCGCTTCGGGTAGGAAGTTCACAAACATAAACAGCTGTGTATTCGTCCGAGCAGGACCGCGGGTTTTTGGGCGTCTCGCGTGGTAATGTCGGTTCATGGAGATCGATGAGGACAAGATCGACGATGCAGTTTTGGCGCTGTTTATGGCTGACGCTGCATAAGAGCGTTGCGCTTGGAAGCGCTTCGACTGGGCAATAGCGCGAGGATTTTACGAACTTGCGTCCATAAATTGAGACGCCTGCTTTTCTCCATGGCGCGGAAGGCCGCCTGACATCTCCGACCTCAGATCCTGGCGATCGCATTTGCCATTGTGCGCGCCAACGCCTTTGACGCAAGACTCGGCTCCTTGTCAGCAAATTTGATGCTTAATGTCGTCATGGGCAACAAAGGGAGGATTGTCTGATCGTCGATTATCCTTACCCCTTTGTCCGCGTCTCCGACTGCCACGACGGAGATCGCGAGACCAGCCCGGACGACCGAAAGCACACCTTCCAGACTGGTGCACGAAAACGTGCACTTCCAGGGAAGACCTTGCTCGTCCAGCGCTACCATTGCAGCCTTCCGGTAGGCGCAGCCACCATCGACCGCGGCGACCTGAAACACCCCACCGGAAGGAGGCACCCAGTTATAACCGGCGATCCAGACGATCCTCTCCGTTCGCAGAACGTCGCCGCTGCTACTGCCGACCTCACGCATCAGAGCGAGGTCGATGTTACAGTCACGTAAGTCCCTAATATGGTTCGCGGCGAGCCCCGCCTTCATTTCAACTGCGACACCGGGCTTGTCTGTCATGAAGCCGCGTAAGGCTACGGTGATCGGATCGAACAGGTAATAGTCGTCGGGAACCCCGACAATGACAGTGCCGCTGATGAGCTGCGGTTTGAAGTTCTGCTCCATTTCATCAACCGACTTGAGAACCCGTGCGGCGTAGGGAATTAGGTCGCGACCATCGGCAGTGATGCGACAATTGCGCGTTGTGCGTTCGAAAAGCTGCTTGCCAAGATGCTCCTCCAGCCGCGCAATCTGATGGCTGACTGTCGACTGCGTGACATTCAGCCGAGCCGCCGACGCGGAGAAGCTTTGGGTATCCGACACGGTGAGGAAACACCGAAGAAGAGAAGTATCCATTCAACTCCGCATTCATTAACGTTGTCGATTAGTCGATGACTTATTAGCGCTTCTTTCGACTTGGATTAAACATTAATTTTGCCCGAAACAAAGGGCATATCATGGAAAAAGCACTTAACAGGCGGGTCGAAAGCAGCGAGACACCGTTCGATCCCATCCAATTTCTACGAAAGATAGTCGCCATCGACAGTTGCGATCCCCCCGGGGGCGAGCTGGAAATCGCGCGCCTTGTGCATGAGCAGCTGCTCGAACTCGGGATTGAATCGGAGCTGGACGAGTTTCTTCCGGGACGGGCAAATGTTCTGGGACGGATACGCGGCTCCGGAGAGAGCCCAGCATTTGTTTTTTCCTCACATATGGACACTGTTCCTGTCGGGACCGTGCCGTGGAAGCGTCCCCCCTTCTCTGGTGCGATCGAGGGCGACCGACTTTACGGTCGGGGAGCGACCGACATGAAGAGCGCATTAGCGTCAATGATCGCCGCTGCCGGGTCGTTGTCGAAAAAAGCGCATCTGTTAAGGGGCGACGTCATTTTGGCCTTCACTGCAGGGGAGAGCGCCAATCTTCTCGGTGCGCGGCGCTTCATCGAACAAGGTCTGCAGAAAAAGATTGGGGCTTTCCTCTGCGGTGAGCCAAGCGATCTTGATGTGATCATCGTGGAAAAGGCGGCGCTATGGCTCCGAGCGACCGCGATTGGCAGGCTGGGACATGTATCTGGAAACGCCGGCATAAACGCGATCGATGTTATTCAGGAATTTCTGAGCCGGCTCCGCGCGATGAAGCTCGAATGTCCGCCCCATCCGCTTCTCGACGGACCAACCATTCGAGTCGGTCGCATAGAAGGGGGGTCGGCGGTCAACATAACCCCTGATAGCTGTATTGCTGACTTTGACATTCGGCTTCCGCCCGGCGTCGATCACTTGTCGGTCGTTGAGCAGGTTAAGGGCATCATTCCCGCAAATGTCACCATCAGCATTCTTGACTTCAAACCCGCTGTCGAAACCCTCCCCGAAGATGATTTCGTGAAGCTTTGCACCGAAGTTTGCGCACGCCATCGCGCCGAGCCACCGAAAATAAAAGGTGTTTCCTATTACAGCGACGGAACGGTGCTGTTGGAGGGACTGTCGGTTCCCTTCGCTATCATCGGCCCGGGGGAACTTGGATTAAGTGGTCAGCCGGACGAATCGGTCTCGATCGACAATGTACTAAAAGCTGTGGATATCTATGAAGATGTCGCCATGGCTTGGTTTTCGTGAGGGATACTATGCCACGCAAAACACTCATCGGCATCACGCCTGACATCAACGATATCCAGGCCCCTGAGACTGAATATGTCGTCCGGCGGAACTACGCCGACGCCGTCCTGCAGGCCAGAGGACTTCCCATCATACTGCCATTCGGCGCCGACACCGACGCCTATCTCAACACAATTGACGGCCTTCTGGTGACCGGCGGCATGTTCGATATCGATCCGCAATTGTATCGGCAGGCTGCGCGAATGCAGTATGTCGTGAAGCCGGAGCGGACTGCGTTCGAGAAAGCTCTTATTGAGGGTGCTCGCAGACGAGGCATGCCGATCCTTGGAATATGCAATGGTATGCAATTGCTTGCTGTGTGCCTCGGTGGCGAGCTAGTGCAGGACATTCCAAGCGAGGTCAGAGGCGCGCTTGAGCACAAGCCGACGCATTCGGCGACAATTACGCAGCACCAGGTTGAGGTCGTGTCACAATCCAGACATCTGCAGTTAGCGGCCGGAACTGCGTACGCCGTCAACAGCGTGCACCACCAATCCGTGCTTTCGTCGGATGCATATGACGTACTGGCGGTCGCTTCAGACAGCGTGATTGAAGCAATAGAGGCGAATGACGGCGGTTTTGCCGTCGGAGTTCAGTGGCACCTGGAATACTGCGCGAGCCAGATCGACGATGCCTTTTGGAGCGGGTTTCTCGGGGCTGCCAGAGAATACTCTTCGAGAATTCGGTAGATAATCATGACACAGACGCCTGAACAGCGCCTCGAAGCGCTTGACCTTTTATTGCCATGCATTGTAATCCCTGCGGGAAATCTGCTCGGCTTCAAGATAGATAGTGATCAAATCTTTGTCTCCAGCCAGCTGCCGCTCGAAGATGGACCGGTAAAATATGTCGGGAAAGTCGGCGAGGCGGTTTCCAACGAAAGTGCATACGAGGCTGCTAAGCTTGCTGCACTTAATGTCATCAGCCAACTTTCGCTCGCGACAGAAGGCGATCTCTCCAAAGTTGCAGATATCGTTAAGCTTCCCGGCTTCGTGAACTGCGTCCCCGATTTCCGTGTTTGGTGAACGTGGCAGCCAGCGCGGTTCGCTACTGGCGTAGCTTCGCTTCCTCGCGGTGTGCCTGTGGAGATTGAGCTGGTTGCGCGCTTGCGCGAGGAACGATGCGCGAGATTCTCATTTTAGAAGCGGGCGTCGTCGGCATGACGTCCGCATATGCTCTTGCGCGTAACGGATTTGCCGTCACCGTCATAGACGCTGGTTCATCGCCGGCGGAAGGCGGTGCGAGTTTCGGAAATGGTTCTCAGCTCAGCTATTCCTATACCGATGCTAGGCATCGCCTTCTATGGTCGCGAATCTCCCAAAGTATCTGCTTGGGTGCGATCCAGCATTCCGAATCAACATGACGTTCTCACCCCGTTTTCTGGAATGGGGACTGAGATTTCTTGCGAACTCCTCGCAAAAACGCTTCGAACGCAATACTGTCGAAGTTCTGAAGCTGGCGATGGAAAGCCGAAGAGAATTCACCAATGTCTCCGACAAAGTGGCATTTGACTACCGCCATACGGGCAAACTGAACCTTTATTCGAGCTGCGCAAGCTTCGAGAAAGCGCAAGCACTAAGCGACCTAAAAAACCTTTATGGTGCGGAGCAGACTATACTGACAAGCGCGGAGGCGATCGAACAGGAGCCAGCACTAGCACACTACGGCCATTCTTTTGTCGGCGCGCTGTGGTCACCCCATGACGAATCTGGAGATTCGCGTCTGTTTTGTATCAGGGTTTGAAGTCATTGCTCGAAGCAGATTTTGGCGTCCGCTTCATATTTAACATACGCATCAATTCCCTGAAGACCGTGGCAAGACGACTGTATTCGGTCGTGACGGACAAAGGTGAGCTACCTTGTGATAGTGCCGACCTTTCTCTCGGCATCTGGACCGGTCATGTTGCGAAGTCAGTCGGTATACACCTGCCAATATGGCCGGTGCAGGGTTACTCAATGACTGTACCAGCCACGGACTTTACGCCATCCGCAAGCATTACGGATACCTCGCGGAAAACTGTCTTTTGCCGGATTGGGGATCGGCTTCGGATCGCGGGGTTAGCAGATATCGCGCCCGGCGAAGGCGTATTCAAGTCTGAACGGTTTGAAACCTTATTCAAAACGGCACGGGGAATTTTTCCGAAGGCAGGTGATTATGACGGCGAGGTCAACGCTTGGACTGGATGGAGGCCTGTGACACCCAATAGCCAACCGATTGTTGGGCGCTCAAAGGTCGATGGGCTCTTCTTGAACTGTGGACACGGATCGCTAGGCTGGACCCTTTCAATGGCAACGGCACAGAAATGGCAGCCGATATTGCGAACGCTTCCGATTTGCCTCGGTGATCAGCGTTTCATTTTTTTGTGCTTTTTTGGTCATCATCCCGTCCGTATTCAGCTATTAGATTGCCGATAGGCAATAGGTGCAGTAGCGAAATCGCTCGGACCGTCGATTAGGCGATGCGCGGCATTTAGTGTGACCTGAGACCCTGAAGCTCCTCCAGTTTTTGGTAGAGTCTGTCCCACTCAAGGAGACGGACGAATAAAGCGTTCACGGTTCACGGAAGAACAAGTCATCGCGATTTTGAAGGAGCAGGAGGCGGGCATGAAGACCGCCGATGTCTGCCGCAAGCATGGGATCTCGGAAGCGACCTTCTACAAATACAAGGCCAAGTTCGGTGGCATGGACGTTTCCGATGCGCGCAAGCTGAAGGCTTTGGAAGAGGAGAACGCCAAGCTGAAGAAGCTGCTGGCCGAGCAGATGCTGGACAATGCCATCCAGAAGGATGTCGCCGCAAAAAAATGGTGACGCCCGATGCCAAGCGATGCGCTGTGGCCCACGCCTGCGATCGGCATGGGGTGAGCCAGCGTCGGGCGTGCAAGGCTCTTTTCGTCGACCGCTCAAGCGTTCGCTACACAAGCATCCGGTCGGACGATGCCGCCGTTCGAGCCGCGATGAAGACGGTGGCTGCCGAGCGCCGCCGCTTTGGCTACCGGCGCATCCACATCATGCTTGAACGGCAAGGGATCGTGATGAACCAGAAGAAACTGCGGCGGCTTTACCTAGAGAAGCTCCAGGTCCGCAAACGTGGCGGCCGCAAACGGGCCTTGGGAACAAGACGGCCGATGATCGCGCCGGGTCGGACGAATGAGCGCTGGAGCCTGGACTTCGTAAGCGATGCCTTCACGGACGGACGCCGGTTCCGGGTTCTGGCCGTCGTCGACGACTTCACGCGCGAGTGCCTGGCGCTGGTCGCGGATACATCGCTGTCGGGCGCCCGCGTCGCTCGGGAGCTGGATGCCATCCTCGCCCGCCGCGGCAGGCCTCGCACGATCGTCTCGGACAATGGCACCGAGCTAACGTCGATGGCGATCCTCAAATGGTGCCAGGAAGGCGGCGTCGAATGGCACTACATCGCGCCCGGCAAGCCGATGCAAAACGGATTCGTGGAGAGTTTCAACGGCCGATTTCGCGACGAATGCTTGAACGAAACGTTGTTCTCCACTCTCACGCAAGCACGGGCAGCAATCGATCTATGGAAGGAGGACTACAACCAGAACAGACCACACTCAGCCCTGGGCAACATCACGCCCATCGAATTCGCCATCAAAATGGCTCTGGAAAACAGGCCGCATGAGGCCAGAAATGAAACTCCGGACTCTCCATTGAACTGGAGGGAACAAGGGTCCCAGGTCAGCAGGTCTTTAGCGGCGGGCGAGTTTTTGGAATTCCCAAGAGAGAGTTTGCGTGATTCAACCAAATGAACGGCTGTGGTTGTTCGTTGTGCTCTTTGATAAAGCTATTGATGGCTGCCTGAAGATCAACGAGGGAATGAAAGACACCATTTTGTCAGTCGTCGCCGTGTGAGCTTTGCGAAGAAGCCCGCGCGGTCTGCTGTCGCCTGTGGGACTATCGCGACGCTAAAACGTCTATCCGGACGATGTTGACCTGATCCTCCCGGTCGCGGCCACTGGCAGGCGGAAAGCAGCATCGCAGCCCTCGACCGAGTTCAACCAGGAACACGATGTCGGAACAAGTTGAATGTCCGGTGTGGGTGGCCGCGCCAACCAAGCCCGGACCTTCGGCTGTTTGTGCGTCGCATAGTTCCAGGATGACGTGAATCGTCTTATCCTTGGGCAACTGAGCCTCGACTGCGTTGAGGAAGCGGATGAACTCCTGATTGCCGGTAACGCTGCATGCGCGGCCAATGAGGGAGCCGTGGAGAACATTCAGGGCAGCGAAGAGTATCGTGGTGCATGGCGTTTGTAATCATGGGTCATCGTGCCGCTGCGGCCCGTCTTCAAATGAAGTCCTGGCTGCGTCTGGTCGAGCGCCTGAATCTGGCTCTTTTCATCGACGGAAAGGACAATGGCATGAGTCGGGGGCGACACATAGAGCCCGACAACGTCGTGCAGTTTCTCGGCAAAAGCCTTGTCATTCGACAGTTTGAAGCTGCGCCAGCGGGGCGGCGCAAGGCCATGCTCTTGCCAGATCTTTACGACCGAAGACGCCGCGACCCCAATGGCCGTTGCCATCGCACGAACGGTCCAGTGCGTGGCCTCCTGCCTGTGCGTTTCCAGAGTCAGAGCGACCACCCGGTCGACAAGGTCTACCTCAAGCGGCGCAGTGCCGGGCGGCCGGCTCTTGTCGCGCAGAAGACCGTCTACTCCTTCCGCCATGAAGCGTTCCTGCCAACGCCAGCCGCAGGTCTTCGACTTGGCCGTCGCTCCATGATCGCGACGGTTCCCAGACCCTCGCCGCTCATCAAGTTGATCTTCGCCCATCACACATGCTCTTGAGGCGAACTGCCAGCCGAAACGATTGCGTTGAGAACGAACTCGGTCAGCCGCGGAAATCTCGAATGTAATACCTTTGCGCATGCACCATAGTCGCATTAGAATCCAAAATCGGACCCTTTTGTCTCGGTCCGATTCTCCAACAGGCTGCTTGAAAAAGTGGCTCGCTGCGAGGCTGTGAGCGTGGTTCGGTCTTTCCAGAGAGATTCGGAGAACGAGGCATGCTCGGCGAGGACGAACGGTCTGGCGAGTTGTTCAGTTATGTGATCTCGATGTCAGGGTGCCGGCGCGATCATCGGCGGCAGACCAATCAACACCAGCGCCATAATGGAGCGCCGCTCGACCGCTACCACTCGGTCGAACCGTGAGCATGTATGCGAGCCTTCGCCAACCCCGCCGCTCGGCGGATGTCCTTCACCCGGATCATCTTCGCCCACATCTCGGGCCTCATCAGCGATGATCGACGGCTCCCGGTCAACGCGGATGGCGAGCAGGGTCGGGCGACCTAAGTCGATCCAATATAGTTCCAGTCCCGGCGAATAGGCAATCGTACCCGGGTCAATCAAACTGGGGCCTTGAATCCAGGCGCTTTGAAAGCTTGTTTTAGCTCGTCCGTTGCCCGTTCCATGTTCTTCTTACCTGTTGCAGCATTGAGGGCCTCGCATCGGACACACTTCATTTTTGGCGACAGTGAACGAAGTTTTCGTTTTCATCCGCGTGAACCTTGCCCTCGCGCTTTAGGCTGTGTAGTTCTGGTGCAGACTGGGAGGACCCATGCGACGTACTGCGATCCCATTGGGAAAATTCCGGCGAGCCGATATTCGATTCGACGCTGGCAGACATACCCGGGCCAAGCTCGGTTTCGTGCTCCTAGCGATGGAGCAGACCGTAGAGGGGGACATGGGCCGCATGGCGCCTGAGGGTGTCGGGGTGCACTTCCAGCGCGCGCCGATGGCAAACCGGGTGGACGTGAGCACGCTCGCTGCAATGGCGGTAGACATCGGCGATGCCGCTGCTTTGATCGTCCCTGAGGAGAATCTCGACGTCGTCTGCTACGCCTGCACGTCAGGGAGCGTGGTTATCGGCGAGGACAAAGTGTTCAGCGAACTCGTCCGGGGCGCGCGCGGAGCAAAGCCTACATCCATCATCTCCGCTGTCATTCGCGCACTGAAGGCCGTGGACGCGCGCAAGATCGCGGTCGCCACCCCGTATGTCGACGACATCAACGAGATCGAGCGGACATACATGCAGCAGCGCGGCTTCGAGGTCGTCAACATCGAGGGACTCGGCATCGAGAACGACGCTGACATGGTCCGGGTGACGCCCGACTATCTTTTTGACTTCGCCCGCAGCGTCGACCGACCGGGTACTGATGCGATCTTCATCAGCTGCGGCGCGTTGCGATCGGTGGATATCATCCCTGCACTCGAAGCCGAGGTGGGGAAACCGGTTATCGTCAGCAACCAGGCGATGATGTGGGATTGCCTGCGTCTGGCCGGAGTGTGCGACAAAAATGACAAGTATGGGCGTCTATTTCGGGACCACTGATGCTCGAAAGGTTCAGACGCCGCGCCATTGCATAGGCCGGCCGCGGTATCCCCTGACGAGCTACGGGTCGAGTCTGAACTCGCTGCGGAATTTCGGCAGCCCTGCGCATCCTGGAGATTTGGCGGCCCCACCGAGTAGCGCTATGCGGTGTTACGTGGCTAGCCGGACTGGGCGCCATAAGCAAAATTGCCCTGCTGAAGCCACACGGGCTGTCCGGTCGAAACACTACAAAGGCTGGACGTCGAAGGGCTTGTCCAAATTCGGGACGGCGTGGGCACGCTATCAACAAGATGATCGGCAATGCGGCGCTACGCGGTGAGCACGACAAGCTTCATTTTCAGACCGCGCGTCTCTGGTGATGACCGGGCTGCTTGATGAGTGCGGCTTCGGAGGGGCAATTTACCGCCGTGCGAGCCGGTCAATTCGGCCGGTGGGCGGCCGATTTCGTCGTCATGCCGACGCAGTTCGCCTATCCTGCCAGACGTAGCGGGTGAGATTATAGGCACGATTGGCCATGCCGATCTTCGTCCTGGCCCGCGCAATACCGATGGGTCCGAACGAACAGGCCCATGCGAGACTTCAGCCGCGCGAAGACGTGCTCGACGAAGCTCGGATTGTTGAGCGGCCAATTGGCCCGTGCCATTGCCTCGCTCATCGGCCGGCCTTTCGGCTGATTGTGATAATCCGAGGTATAGCCGTGCTTTTCCAGCCACACCTGTTACTTCTTTTAGCATCTTGTCCAGCACGCACGCGATTCCGCTGATGGGTTGCACCCCTGTCTCAGCAAAGTGCGTCGTCCACATTGAAGGCGCATCCGCGGAGCTCCATCATGAGGCGATTGATGTCGACCGCGAAGACAACCATGCACCCGGCAGCGTCGTCTTGACGCAATTACATGCTTGACGTCCCAGCGGCGATTAGACAAGCCATCAATCTGCCTGCCCACAAGGAGGCAGGCGTGAGAGACGCGATCGAGGCGAGCCTGCTTTACCTGCCGCCCTACAGTTTGACTTCAATCCGATAGAAAACGCCTTCTCAAAGCTCAAGGCGCTCATGCGTGCCAAGGCCGAGCGGAAGGCTCTGTGGGACGCCGTAGGTAACATCCTCGACAAGTTCACACCGGACGAATGCGCAAATTACTTCAAGGCCGCAGGATATGACCCAGATTAAACGGACGTGCTCTAGCCATAACTCCACGTAAGGGCATATTTCGGGGACATCAAACGAACCTGATGCACGGGGCATCCACACATGACCTGCCTTCAATCAGCAGCCGGACAGGCGCTGGTTTCCGAGACATGGCCCGAATATTGCTTGCCATCTCTTTTCGAGATAGATAAGAAGGCACTGGGGATTATGCCCCGATTTGGATTTGTTCATCGTGGACATCAGGCAGTTAAAATACTTTGTCGGCGTTGTCGAAGCCGGCAGTTTCACCAAGGCAGCTTCGACCCTCAACGTTGCTCAAAGCGCTCTAAGCCTGCATGTGCGTCAACTGGAGGCAGGATTTGGCACCCAGCTGCTGGTACGCGATAGGACCGGTGTCAGCGTCACGGCGTCGGGAGAGAAGCTGCTTGAGCGCGCGCGGATCATCCTGAAGGAGGTTCAGCTCACTGAGGCGGAACTGACAAACTCGGTGGCTGCTCCTTCCGGAGAGGTGACCATCGGCATTCCGTCCGGAGCCGCTCGCGTCCTTAGCGGTCCCCTGCTTGAATCGATGAGAAGCGAATTGCCGAGGATCTCACTTAAGATGATTGAGGGGATGACTGGACCGCTGGAGGAGTGGATGGGTGCTGGCCGCTTCAATCTGGCAGTCCTGTACCGCACCACGGAGAGCGTGGGGCAAATGACGATACTGGCCCGCGAAGAGTTTTGCCTGGTGGTGCCTCCGGGTGGACCGCCTTTTGGAGATTCGATACCGCTCGCCGACCTGCATGCGTTTCCGCTGGCCGTTCCGATGCGCAATAACAATGTCAGGCGTTCGGTGGCTGATGCCGTTGCGCAACACGGTTGTGTGCTCGACGTAAGATTCGAAGTCGACTCCCTTTCTACGATCATCAATATGGTCATGGAAGGAAAGGCGTATTCTATTCTCACCCCGTCAGCCATTCAGAAAGAGGCGTCTCAAGGCCAAGTCCGGACGGTTAAAATCATTGATCCAGTGATCACCCGTTCCGTTGTGCTTGCCGTCAACCCGAAAGATGAGCGCTCTCCAGCCGTTTCTGCGGTCCGCAAGCTGATTCCCAAGGTCGTAAAGGCTTTGATCGAGGGCAAGCACTGGTCGGCCACGATTCCGGACCCGGTTTAGGCACATCCCCATCCAAGTTCTTCTAGTGCGGCCGTTGTTTCGGCTGCTTGAGCATTATCATCTGGATTCGAGATGGTTTTGGGCGACATTCGATATTTGACCGCATGCGACTATCACGATGAAAGGAGCGAGACACGGTTCGGATATCGGCCCTTCTGGTACCCTGGCGAAATTCACTAGAGCGGAGCATGCGATGTCCAACGCTACGACCTATCAGCTTTTCATCAATGGCCGTTGGCGAGCCGGTAGTGGAACCTTGACGGTGACCAACCCGGCGACAGAGCAGGTAGTTGGCTCGGTGGCCGCGGCGTCCGCTTTGGATCTGGACGAGGCCCTTGCTTCTGCAGAGCGAAGCCGCCGGGCCTGGTCCTCACGACCTCCAAAGGAGCGCGGCGAAATCCTTGTATTGGCCGCTAAAATCCTGGCCACAAAGGTCGGAGATGCGGCGAAGGATTTATCGAGAGAACAGGGTAAGACGATTGCCGAAGCAACAGGCGAGTACGCGCGCGCAGTCGAAACGCTGGAGTGGTACGGCACACGCGCAGAAGAATTGTCGGCCCCAATTCCACATGGCCCGAACCGAATGATTGTCCCTGAACCGCTCGGTGTTGTCGCTGCCTTCACGCCGTGGAACTATCCCGCAGTTCTTATCGCCCGCAAGCTTGCCCCTGCGCTGGCGGCAGGCTGTCCTGTGATCCTCAAAGGGGCTGAAGAGACACCGAGTGCGGCCATCCACATTGTCGAAGCGTTGCGCCAGGCGGGCATCCCGGACGGCGTGGTCAATCTCGTCTTCGGCGTGCCGGCGCAAATTTCTGAACATCTGCTAAGTTCGCCGATCGTGAAAGTCTTGACCTTCACGGGCTCTACCGCTGTTGGAAAACATCTTGCCAAGCTCGCGGCAAATAACTTGCAGCGGTGCATCCTTGAACTCGGTGGACACTCCCCGGTCGTTGTATGCGGGGATGCGGATCTCGCAAAAGCCGTTCCGGCAATTTCGGAATACAAGTTCGAGTGCGCGGGCCAGAGCTGCAACGCACCCAGCAGAATCCTCGTCGCCCGACCACTCTATGAGGAGTTTCTATCCCTGCTGACCGAAGTCGCCCGCAAAATCAAGATCGGCCCACCCGACGACCCAACGACGGAGATGGGACCGATGGCAAACGCGCGGCGGATCGAGGCCATGCAGCTTCTGGTCAAGGATGCGGTGGATCGCGGCGCCCGCGTAGAGACTGGTGGCAGCCGCCTCGACCAGCCGGGCTTTTACTGGCCGCCAACCATCCTGACCGGGGTGCCAAAGGATGCGAAAGTGCTTCATGACGAGCCGTTCGGGCCGATCCTGACCGTGGCGCCGTTCGACACGATCGAGGAGGCGATCGAAGAAGCCAATGCTACCGAGTATGGTTTGGCCGCCTACTTCTTCACTGGCGCCCTCGATGCGAAACGGACGCTGATCAGCAGTGTTTCGGCTGGAGCTGTCAGTGTAAATTACCTAAAGGGGGTGTCCGTGGATGCGCCGTATGGAGGCGTCAAGCAGAGCGGCTATGGGTATGAAGGTGGCGAGCAGGGCCTGCGGAGTTTCCAAAGCCTGAAACTGGTCAATGGGCTCGGGTCATTCGGGTAAGAGCTGGTGAATAAAAGGACACGCACCATTGCCGGTGAAGACATCGCAAGGAGCGTTGCCGACGCGCTTCAGTACATCTCGTATTACCATCCTCCAGACTATATCCGGTACCTTTCGCAGGCATACGCGCGCGAGCAGAGCCCATCGGCAAAGAACGCCATAGGGCAGATACTGCTGAACTCTCGTATGGCGGCATTTGGGCGGCGGCCGATTTGCCAGGACACCGGTCTCGTGGTGGTTTTCGCCAAGATCGGCATGGGTGTTCGTATTCAGTCTGCGGCCAGTTTCGCAGACCTCGTGAATGAAGGCGTCCGTCGGGCATATCTCGACCCCGACAATCCCCTTCGACCATCGATCGTCTCGGATCCGCTTGGCCGCCGATTGAACACCCGCGACAACACGCCAGCAGTCGTCCACGTCGACCTTGTGCAAGGCAACCAGATTGAGATTACCATCGCCGCAAAAGGCGGCGGGTCGGAAAACAAGGCCCGTTTCACCACCCTTAACCCCAGCGCGTCCGTTGCCGACTGGGTGGTCGACACCGTTTCGACCCTCGGCAGCGGATGGTGCCCGCCCGGCCTGATCTCGGTGGGCATCGGTGGTAGCGCCGAAAAGGCGATGCTGCTCGCCAAGGAGGCCATGAACGAGCCTATCGACATGTCGGAACTGCTTTCCAGGGGACCTGCCAACGCGGAGGAGGAACTGCGGATTGAGCTCTATGAGCGAATTAATGGGCTGGGCATCGGTGCCCAAGGCCTTGGGGGCCTGACGACAGTCGTTGACGTCAAGGTCGCGACCTATCCAACCCACGTGGCGTCCAAGCCCGTGGCACTGATCCCCCAATGCGCCGCCAACCGCCACCTGACGTTCACATTGGATGGTAAAGGACCAGCGCAACTCCAACCACCCGACCTTTCCCAATGGCCCCAGATCGGTCCCGAGGACTTGCAGACAACCGGCGTGCGTCGGGTCAACCTGGATGAGCTGACGAGGGAAGAGACAGCATCATGGCGCCGCGGGGAAACTCTTCTTCTATCGGGAAAGATGCTGACCGGCCGCGATGCCGCCCATAAGCGAATGGTCGACCTTATCGATGCCGGTAAGCCGCTCCCGGTCGATCTGCGGGGACGCGTGATCTACTATGTCGGACCTGTCCGCGCGGTAAGGGATGAGGTCGTCGGGCCGGCTGGCCCGACAACCTCAAGCCGCATGGACGATTTTACGGAGAAACTGCTCGCGCGAACCGGGCTTTTTGCGATGGTGGGCAAGGCGGAGAGGGGGCCAGCGGCTGTTGCATCGATTGCCAGACACAAGACACCCTATCTGGTCGCAGTGGGTGGCGCTGCCTACCTGATATCAAAATCGATCAAGGCCGCGCGGCTCGTTGCCTTTGAAGACCTGGGCATGGAAGCGATGTATGAATTCGAGGTCCAGGACATGCCGGTGATCATGGCTGTCGACGTCGAGGGAAACTCGATTCACAATTCCGGGCCGATTGAATGGCGCAAGCTCATGGCTGCCGACAGCATCGCGCGCAACATCGGCGTTTGATATTCCCGTCAAACAATTGCCCTGCCTCGCCTGTCATAGGCTCCGAGAAGCCATGCGCTTGGTTGGGGCAAGCTGCGAATGAGCCCACGCCCCAGCCACCGGCGACGAACGCAACGTTTAGTTGGCGCTCGGCACCATAGATGCAATTGGCGCGGACCCAAAAGCAGCCTAAACGTAAGGCCGTGATTCAGCGACGGCAGGCCATGAAGTCGAAACTCAACACCGTACGCCTGGATGCTTGGGACCTTCGGATTCTGTCCGAGCTGCAAGCAGACGGTCGGATATCGAAAAGCGAGCTTGCCAAGCGCGTTCATCTCTCGGCTTCGGCTTGCTCGGAGCGGCTTCGTATACTCGAAGCAGCAGGAGCTATTGAAGGCTATTACGCGCGGCTCAGTCCGACCCTCACCGGGGGCGTGATTTTCGTAATGGTAGAGGTGGTGCTGGATCGTCACCGCATCGAGGACCAACGACACTTTGAAACCGCGATTCTAGGCATCCCCGAGATCTTGGATTGTTGGGCGATCGGGGGCCGGGTGGATTACCTAATGCGCGTCGCAGCTCCCTCTATGGCTGCTTATCAGGAATTTATGGAGGGATTACTGCAGGTAGGCCTCGGGATCGACCAATATTATAGCCTCGTCGTGACGAAATCCGTAAAATCCAATTCGCCGGTACCCTTGTCCGCACTCAGAGAGCGGTGAGTTTCCGGAGTCCGTGTTTTCCGCCGAGATTGGCGCCAGTTCCGTGGATTCCTCGGCCGCGGACGCGCATTTCAACGAAATGTGAGATGTGTACTCCGGTATATTCACGGCTTAAGGGCGGCGACCGAGTGTCCGCTGAACGATGAAGAGGAGAGGGGCGATGAGCCTGACCAATCTGGGAACAGCGCAAGTTCAAGAGAAGGACCGGAATTTCGTATTTCATCCTTCTACGCACTTGGCAAAGCACAGTCGCGGCGAGACGCCAAATCGGATCATGGCCGGTGCAGAAGGCGTCTACATCTGGGATACGGAGGGTCGGAAAAGTCTCGACGGCTTCGGCGGGCTCTACTGCGTCAATATGGGATATGGATGCACTGAGATCGCTGACGCCATTGCCAAGCAAGCGCATGACCTGCCGTTCGCCCATGTCTATGCCAGCCAAGGCACGGAGCCCGTTGCCCGTTTGGCGGAGGCCGTGGTTGAATATTTTGGGCAGAATATGCAAAGGGTCTATTTCGGCCTTTCGGGCTCAGACGCCAACGAAACCAATATCAAGCTGGTTTGGTACTACAACAACATCCTCGGCCGTCCTGAAAAGAAGAAGATCATCTCGCGACACCGCGGTTATCACGGTTCAGGGCTGGTCACCGGTAGCCTGACAGGCCTTCCGTTCTTCCACAAATTTTTCGACCTGCCTTTGAACCTGGTGCGCCATACAACGACGCCACATTACTATCGCCAGGCGCATGAGGGCGAAACTGAGGAAGCCTTCTCCAAACGCTGCGCCGACGAACTTGAAGCCCTTATTCTTGCTGAGGGCCCAGATACGGTTGCAGCCTTTATCGGAGAACCCGCACTTGGGACCGGCGGCATCGTTCCGCCCCCGAAAGGCTACTGGACGGCCATTCAAGAGGTGCTGGATAAGTACGATATCCTGCTGATCGCAGATGAAGTGGTTTGCGGTTTCGCGCGAACCGGTCAGAAGTTCGGTTCTCACCTCTATGGCATGCGCCCGGATTTCGTCACCATCGCCAAGGGCGTCAGTTCCGCTTACCTCCCCATCTCCGGGTCAATTATCGGCGACCGCGTCTGGAAGGTCCTGGAAGAAGGAACGGAGAAGCACGGAGCTCTGGGCCATGGCTGGACATATTCCGGTCATACGCTTTGCGCGGCGGCCGCACTCGCCAACATCAAAGTCCTTAAGGAAAGAAACATCCTGGAACATGTCCAGGATGTCGGGCCCTATTGGCTTTCCCGCATGAAAGCCGAACTGGAGGGACATCCCATTGTCGGCGAAGTTCGCGGCGTTGGAATCCTGTCTGGTGTAGAGATGATGCGGGATCCCAAAGCGCGCATACCTTTTGAGCCCGAGCTGCAGGTTGGCGTGCGTGCCGCCGCTGCTTTGCTTGAGAACGGTGTCATCGGCCGAGCCATGCCGCATGGCGATATCCTCGGCTTTGCCCCACCACTGATCATCACCCGGGACGAAATCGACATCATCGTCGACGCGACCGCGAAATCGGTCGATACGACTTACCGTACGCTGAAGGCCGAGGGCGCGATATGATCCTGGCCGCACATTGATGAGTGGGTAAGAGGCAACCTTGATGCACAGCTGCTGGATCAAGTGCTTGGCGATAAAACCCTTGAATGCCTTGCTCCGCCATTTTGCCGCTGCGTCCGGTCCTCCCATTGACCAAGCTCTGCGCGGCGCGCCCTGCCGGTTTACCTCCCGATCGGCAGGGCACCCTTTTCTGGAATGTTGGATGTGTCACCGCATTCTGCAGGTTCTGCGAAAGCATCATGAACTCCCGCCGTGTACCTATAGTGCCGTCCCTGTAGATGCTGGATTGGGTTCGGTGGCGCATCGAGATGAGCGGCCTCGGCATTGGGTCGCTGACTCCAGATCGCCGTCTCGGCATCTTCCGGCTGGGGAAGGGCAGGTTTTCCAGCTGCCGGAGCCACTCTTGAGATCAACTCGTCCGAGAGGGTCGGGATCGCGGGAGGCTAACGGGTGCGACTATGGGTTTCAAATACAACTAGCATGAGTAGGGAAGGGGTTCGATTGCCTACGAGGAGATGGCTCAGTCAAAAGGTATGTCCGGTATTTCAGGAAAGTGAGCTTAAATGACGCACTACGTACTCACCGTTTCATGCAAATCGACACGCGGTATCGTTGCTGCGATTGCGACTCTCCTGGCCGGCCAGGGCTGCAACATTGTCGACAGTTCGCAGTTCGACGATCTCGACACGGGCAGGTTTTTCATGCGCATCTCCTTCATCTCCGAGGAAGGTGTCAGCCAGGCCGACCTGGAGAAAGGCCTTAAGCCGATCGCCGAGAAGTTCGCGATGGATACTGAGATCCACGATCCCACCAAGCCCATGAAGGTGCTGCTGATGGTGTCGCGCTTCGGCCATTGCCTCAACGACCTGCTCTACCGCTGGAAGATTGGCGCCCTGCCGATCGATATCGTTGGAGTCGTTTCCAACCATTTCGAATACCAGAAGGTCGTGGTCAACCACGACATTCCCTTCCACCACATCAAGGTGAGCAAGGAGAACAAGCCTCAGGCTGAAGTCCAGATCCTCGACGTCGTCGAGCAGACCGGTACCGAACTGATCGTGCTTGCCCGCTACATGCAGGTCCTTTCCGATGCCATGTGCAAGAAGATGTCGGGCCGCATCATCAACATCCACCACTCGTTCCTGCCCTCGTTCAAGGGCGCCAACCCGTACAAGCAGGCCTATGAGCGCGGCGTCAAGTTGATCGGGGCAACGGCACACTACGTCACCGCCGATCTCGACGAAGGCCCGATCATCGAGCAGGATACGGTGCGCGTCACCCATGCGCAGTCAGCCGAGGACTACGTCGCGATGGGCCGCGACGTCGAAAGCCAGGTGCTTGCACGCGCCATACATGCGCATATACACCACCGCACTTTCATCAACGGGGAACGAACCGTCGTCTTTCCGGCAAGCCCGGGAAGCTACGCTTCTGAGCGCATGGGCTGAGCGATGACGCATATCATCGACGGCAAACAGGTAGCGGCAACCGTTATTGATGCGGTTCAGCAAGCAGCTTCTGATCTCGAGCGGACAAAGGGTGTGAGAGCAGGGCTTGCGGTGGTGATTGTCGGTGACGATCCCGCCAGCCACTCCTATGTCGGCGCTAAGGGCCGTATGGCCAAGGAATGCGGCTTCAACTCCCTTCAGCACACGTTGCCGGCGCAAACAACGCAAGGCGAGCTCGCAGGCCTCGTGGCCTCTCTGAACCAGGATACTTCCATCCATGGCATCCTCGTGCAACTGCCGCTGCCGAAGCATCTGGATGCGGATGCGATCATCCAGTCGATCCGGCCGGAGAAGGATGTGGATGGCCTGCATGTCGTCAATGCCGGCAAGCTTGCTACCGGTGACCTGGCGACCGGCCTGATCTCGTGCACCCCAGCCGGCGCCATGCTGCTGGTGCGCTCCATCCATGGCGGTGACCTGTCGGGCCTGATGGCGGTCGTTATCGGCCGCTCCAATTTGTTCGGCAAGCCGATGGCGCAGTTGCTGCTTAATGCCAATGCCACGGTGATGACGGCGCATTCGCGCACCAAGGATCTGGCGTCCGTGGCGCGTGGCGCCGATATCTTGGTGGCTGCGGTGGGCCGGCCAGAGATGGTGAAGGCGGACTGGGTCAAGCCAGGTGCGACGGTGATCGATGTCGGCATCAACCGGATCGACGCGCCAGAGCGGGGCGACGGTAAGACGACCCGGCTTGTGGGCGATGTCTCCTATGCGGAAGCCTCTGGCGTCGCCGGTGCGATCACGCTGGTCCCGGGCGGTGTAGGGCCGATGACCATTGCCATGCTGATGGCAAACACAATCACAGCAGCATACCGTTTGAACGGCCTTTCATCGCCTTCGTTCTGAAATGCTCTTTCGATGTTAATAGGCGACAGCCTCTTGAGTGCTTTTCGACAGTCGGACTTATCTTTGGGTTGGGTTATGCAGATGGATGAAGGCATGGAAATTCCTGTGCACAGGTTGGTCGATGCAGCGACGTCAACTTAAGTTTTCTCTTCATCGGAATGACCCTGCTGCTCGCCGGCCGACGGTCATCCGATCCAGAGGCCCGTCAGGCAAATAGTCGATCCGTGCCACGGGGGCCACAGCAACTAACATTTGTCGACATGCCGTATCAGTCGGGCAATTGCGGCAAACGACGAATGTGTTGGCCACCCTCTCGGGGAGTTACATGAGCAAAGTTTTTGGTGACGCCGGTTCTGCGCTGGAAGGTCTGTTGTTTGACGGCATGGTGATCGCTGCGGGCGGATTTGGTCTTTGCGGGATCCCGGAGCTCTTGATCGGCGCGATCCGGGAGGCCGGCACGACGGGGCTGACGATTGCATCGAACAATTGCGGCGTCGACGATTCCAGGCTCGGCATGCTGCTTAAGACGAAGCGGATCAAGAAGATGATCTCGTCTTATGTCGGCGAGAACGCCGAGTTCATGCGCCAGTACCTGAGCGGCGAACTGGAGCTCGAGTTCAACCCGCAAGGAACGTTGGCCGAGCGCATGCGGGCTGGCGGCGCCGGTATCGCAGACTTTTATACGAAGACCGGCGTAGGCACCTTGGTCGCCGAGTATAAAGAGCACAAGACCTTCAACGGCGAGACCTATGTGCTCGAGACCGGGATTGATGCTCTTGTTCAGATCGACGCCGTACCGGGGAAGCGGCTGATCTCTGTGCCGCTGCATATAGTCGATTAGCGCATCAACGTGTTCCTGCGCCACCTCGAATTGCCTGTTCCCCGGGCCATTAATCGTCTCCCCTGGAGGGGAGGGGCACGACATCCGCCTTGGGAAGCCCGCCCATCTTCTCAAGTCCGTCTATCGTCGACTGGTACCGCTCGAAGAAGCGCTTCCACGTCGAGAAGCCACCCATCTCGGCGACCGACAGGATCATTGCGCGATGGGACGCGATCAGAAGTTCCTTGTCGCTCTGAAGCTGTCCTATCTCTGCGTTCTTTGTCGCCACCAGCCGCTCAAGTTCCGCCCGCGACTTGTTGCTGGAGCGCTCGATTGCAGCCCTGATCGCCTCCTGGTTCTTGACGTAAGTCTCGAACTTGTCTCGGCGGTCCTTGTTGCGGGTGATGTCGGTCGCATGCTTGAAGACGCCGTCGCTACGCCGGACGACAGCTCTCGCAGTGATGGTCTCGTTGTCAGCGATCATCGCCTCCAGCATTTCGTCCAGAAGCGCGTTCAGGTCAGTCATCGAGATCTCTCAAGCGGTTCATGGTGTCGATGATCGTGTTCCCGAACTTCTTTTCCGGCGGCAGGGAGAGGTCCTTGCCGTCAGGGAAGGGCTGCATTCCCGGTTCGGTGGCCAGGGCCTTGACGATGTTCTGATAGCGGATGCGGGCATGGGCGGCCGTCGGCGTCCATGGGACCAGGAAGAAGCGGCGATTGCGCCAGCGTAGCGTGTCGGTCCTGAAGGGATTGCGCGGCGAATCCGGCCTGAAGATTTCATAGAGGTCTTCGATCACCAACGGCGGGAGCGCACGAATAGGCGGTGGTGGCTTCTTGGGATTCGGCGTGAGCTGGCGGTACAGCGTTTCGAGCTTCAGGAGCTTGGCTTCTATTTCGTCGGCTCGAGCGCCGGAAGAGTTTCCGGCATGCCGAAGCATGTCGGTGACGAAGCTGACCGCCGATGTCCAGGTCGACGACTTGTCGACACCGGCGATGGCCGCTTCCTTGCGGAGCTGCGCGAGAAAGCCGACAAGGCAGTCCTCAAGGGCGTCGCCATCTGCCTCGGCGATTAAACGGTCCAGGCAGTCACTACCACGTTGTCGCTGGACGGCTTGATTAAGCCGATCCACGGCCGCCAAATGCTTTCGGCGCGTCGATGCCTCCAGCGACGTTGTCAGCACGTCGCTCCAGACGGTCGCCCAATACCGAGGGACGCCAAGCGGACCGACGCTGACCACGGCGGCGAGCGTGGGCGGCAGAGATGGAGAACCAGGTTGACCGGCATCCTGTCCCGCGTTGTGATGACCGACGCGAGACTTCCATCTCAGGCGAAAAAAGCAACGCGCAAAACCGCTTCTTATCGAGGAAATCCACAATTTCGTGAACGGCGGTTTGAGCGGGAAAAGCAACACTTCTGGAACTGCCGGCAAGTTCCATAAGATATCTTATGCAACTTTCACCAGTAAAAGTAAATAGTTCTTGCCTCCTGCAATGTATATATGTTGCTTTGCAAAGTCTTATCGACAGTGGTCGCGAGGCAAACCGTCAGTGTTGTACAGTAAAGATTTCTCGACATCCCGGCTCAACAGATCGATGCTACTTAACGCCACCTCATCGTCCGATGAAATTGGATAGCAAAGCCCTTGAACTTTTCTGAAATATCGGGGTCGGCGCCCCAGGGTCAGACCATATCGGCCTTCGCTCGCCTAACCACTCGGCGCACTCACTTGTGCGGCATGCAATAGACTCCCTCGGATTCCATCAGTACCGCGCCACCCTTCAACTCGCTCAGTGCGCCGACCCACGCTTCCGAATAAGTGCGGCTGGCATCCACGGCCGTCAGCCAAAGAACGCGATTGTCGGCCAGTTCGACCTTAACTTCCTGCTGCAAAGGGCTTGCCTGTACGGTCTGTTGATAGTGGCGTTTGATCCTGACATTGCTGGCCGGGAACTCAGCTTCGTTGCTGCCGTAGTTCAGCACAAATCCAGTGTGGTCCTCAGCCACTGAGCAACTGCCATCACGCTCACATACGATTTTGGCAGCGGTCTTGCAGTCCCATTTCAGTGAAGCGGGCCACATAGGATTGTCCACGCTTGATCGCGGCCTGTCGCTCTGACCAGCCGCCGTCAGCACTGCGCCTGTGTTCATAATCACTGTGGACAGCAGAAGCGTCTTGAACACTACAAACCTCCATGAGTTGCGACCCCATAGTACCTCGTCCTGCGTGATCGCCTGGCTCATGGCATATTGAGATTGAACCAGCTTTTCTGGCGCACGCCGTTCGCGTCATCATACTCGATGAACCAGGGCTTTCCGCGCATCGGTCGAGGGATGGTGTAGTAGGTGGGGCCATTACCAATGGAATGCCCTCGATCGTTCCCCGCGGTCTGGATTGTTGCCGCAACCGCCTTACCGTCGATTTCGATTTGGACCTGACGTGATCCGTCTCCATGATGCCCGCCGAGGGCGTTGTTTTTGAAAACGACGGGCAAGGAGAGCCTATCAGCCGCGAGGCGGCAGATGTTCCGTTCTTGACCTAAGCCCGGCCGATCGGATTCGGAGCTGCCAATTGCTTGCCAGCCAGACGGACAGTCCTCATACTTGTCAAATCTCGCCGCGCTGGAGTTGGCTTGCGGACAGGTCGGCCAATTAAAACCCGGGGCTTCCATCGCCGCAATCAACTTGTAAATTGGCGGGTGGCACGAGGGGGTGCCTTGCCAGTCGCCGGAAAGACATAGGAGGACCTGACAGCCCCATTCCGACGCTTTTGATTGGGATGGAAGAGCCGCGGCGCCCGCGATGGCGACGGCACCCCCCAGTAGAAATTTGAGTATGGTCATAGCCTTTTCCTCGCTGCAGATTTGACAGTTTACTATGGACGATCCGCGCGAAAAAGGACAGGTCGAAAAGGCAGGTTTGTGCGACTACATCGATTTATGAAACGAGACGACGGAGGCGTGGTGAACAACCCGTTGCGCGCCAACATTGCCCTGACGCTTGAGCGGGAGAGAGCCAGACGCGGCCTATCCCATATGCACATGGCCGAACTGTTTCGGACCGCCGAGGGCGAAAAACTGGCCTATCGAACCTACATTCAGACTGTGCGTCAGAAAAATAATGTCACATTGACGACGCTACAGATCATGGCAAACGGCTTGCAAGTGTCTTTCGCAGGACTGCTCGCCGGCAGTAAGAAAGTTCCGGATTGGGCGCATCGGTTGGACGACAATGCGATCCGCAAGCGGCTGGCGCACATCATCGATTTTGAGCGACAACGACGTAATTTGCACCGCTATGAGATGGCCGAGCTCATCGGCGTGGCGGAGGCGACATACATGAAACTCGAACGCGCGAGTGGCAATATCAGCGTGGACACGATTGCGGCGATCGCCAAGGCGTTGAAACTTGATCCGGCGACCTTCCTCTTTTCCGAAAAGAACCCGCCTGGCAGAGCCGACACCTCGCCCCCCACGAGTGTTCCTAAAGGGCCATAATTCGCCCAGCGCCGGCGTCGCTCCTTTGCCCTGCCGGTCAGGCCCGGCGGCCGACTAGCGCCCCCCGCCGCGGCTGTCGGGCCGCTGCTGTCAGCGTCGGCTGTTAGCGGCGGGAATGATAACAGGACTTTGACATGGATGACGACCGGCCAAAGCCAAACTCATGCTCGCCGGGCCGACTTGTCAGCACGCGACAGAAACCGTTTCAAGCTCAAACCGGCCAATAAAATGTAAGGCGGCATGGCGAGCGAATAGTGACCACAGTTTAATTTCAAAATATTTGGCCTAGCTCCGGCGTCCTTCAGCCTCTGCATGAACCTCTCCGATAGCTCTGGCAACACCACTTTGTCTCTCTTAGCCAACACGACATGAAGATCGAGATCAGGCCGCGCCAAACTGTGTGCGTAATTCTCCAAGTTAAGTGGATCCCAGGCCCTTCTGAGATCGGTCAGCTCAATCTCAGGCTCAAAGCTATCACGTATCAATCGTGTCGCGCGACCCGTCCAAACCATATCCGCTAGACTCCCGGCCGTCAGAAACAACGAGGCTTTTGACACAGCCGAGTCGTGCGCCGCGACCATCCCCGCAACCCAGGAGCCTAAGCTCATACCGAGAACCGAAATCTCTCGATAGCCTTCGATCTTCAACCAACGTAAGAGTTTTCGCCCATCGAACACTGCCTGCCTTACAGATTGGATTGTTCGACCGAGATTAGGGCTAAGCATATAGTCGGCGTGCACGGAGCCGGGACGGCTGCGTTCGAAGTGATAAGGCATAGCAATCTCGACAACCGTGATACCACGCTGGGAGAAAAAGTTGGCAATCTGACGGTTCCGGGCGCTCGCATTCCAATGGTGAAAAATCACCATCGCCTGATCGAACGACCCGCTTTCTGTGATTTTCGCCGACACGACATTGTTCTGTTCAATATCAGTAGAAATGCCCGATGGAAATTTGAGCCACCCATCTAGCCGTTCAAACCCCTGATCACTCACATTCGGGTCATCGAAAAAGGCTGGATCAGCCACAGCCTGGTCCGCAAAGGCACAGAACTCCTCGATACTTGTTATCTTCTTCGCACCTGGAAAGGCGAGTTCCGCGTCAAGGGCGAAATCCGATGGCTTCTTCCCTTCCTCACCGCGCCGCGCCCGCCGCTCATCCCAACGATCAAGCCAACTATGATACACTCTGATTGTTTCCTAACTTACTCGCTTGCCCTCGCCCCAACCCTGGATCAAACAGGCCGTACATTGAGAACAGCAGTCCAACCCCCAGAAGGATCGAAAAGCCAGCAAATGCATCGATCAGCAAGTAGCTAGCCACGAGTAACGCTACGATCGCTGACATTCTCCACAAAGACATATAAAACCGACGTTCAACACCTAAACGGATGGATCCGTATACAAATACCACACAGGTCGAAATAGCGATAAGAAGGCTACTGTAATGGGTGGGCCTACGATAGATGATCTCGGTGCTCACATGGTTGCGTCCATCAAAGGCGGAAGACATATCGCCGACCAGCCAAGACACAATATTCTCTCCACGCGATGTCAGGTAAGCACTCTGGAGCTTCATGACTATGGCGATCAGAAGTCCCAAAACAGTACACCGAAACATCGCACGCATAACCCTGAGGCTGGCTTCATGGAGCTTGTGTTGATAGTCCACCTCCGGCCGATTACTCGCTGTCTCTCCAATACTCCAAAGATCATGGATCACCGTATAAAGCAAAATCAGGCCTACGAAGAACAGATAAAAACAGAGGCACATATACAGGTAAGCGAGCCCCGTGAACACGACCGCTTCCGGCACCGATATAACCTCAGGGCGTACAATCGCTAACGAGCCCCAATCCGTCGCATAGTTGCCACCCCCTTTTAGCAACGGGATTAAAGACACGCCGATCCACTGAAGAAGACCGGCGAACACCACACAAATCAAAAAAACCGCCCAATATGAATACGAAGAAGCTTGTACGGTGCGGGACCAGGCATCGTCGCTCTCCATCTTGTCGCCCTGCGTCACAAGCTTTGGGCGGCCTTCATCTTTCCAAAAGGTCACCAGCTCGGTCACGAAGGCAAAAAACAGTGGCAAAAATACCATGAAGACGAATGTCCAATTCGCTGTCCAAAGAAACCCAACCTGCTTGACGACGCCATCCGCCCGGCCATACGTCACGCTGTGAATCCCTGTAAGGTACGACAAAAACCCAAGAGCGGTGACACCCGCAAACACCGACGCAGGTAAATTCAGGGGAGATCCGCGACTAAAAAACGCCTCCGATTTCCTAGCCAAACTAAAGCGCCGGCTCGGCCCCTTGGGGTCAGTATCCAGTATCAGTTCTACCGGGCAGTCTGTCTCGTCATCGATGGCCGCAGTCACTGCCGTATCTGGAAGCTCCTGCGCAACGCTGCTTCCGGTTCTCTTCCATTCTCGTCTCTTGGCCGATAACCGCGATTGCGCCTCACTAAGCTCCATCTGCCATTCGCTAGTTGCGACCGGATCATCGCATCCAAAAATCCTCGCCAGCCAACGAATGTTGGCAGTGCTAATTCCCTTCTCGTTCTCTTGAAACCAAAGCTGCACCGTTCGCAGATCGACTCCAACCCGATTGGAATCAATCAGTGAAATCGCCTCTGCAAGGAGTTCGGGCGTCCATGGGCCAGCAGGAAACCCATCTTTGTCCAACAGTCGACCCGCACCCGCCGCCGCCAGTCGTTTGAATAGTTCTTTGAAATCACTCCCGTCTCTCGGCGGAGGGAGAAATAACTTTCCGTTCTTAAACAACAACTTATAGGCTCTTTTTTCGTTCCGTTGCGCTAGGCTTCGTATCCTATCGTGCCTTCCTCCTCAATCAACGTTTTTATCAACTCGATTTTGGCCGGCCAGGGAGACATCCAATGACGGGTGACCCGCTGGAGAGGCTGAACACGTTGTTGCGTAGGAGATGCTTCGCAAACCGCCGGCCAACTGAAACGTTTGTCTGGTCGCAGGGTAGTGTGACCTCATGAGCGAACAGTGGGGAAGCCAGGGCTTCGGGAGCCTGAGAAGCGGAGGGATGAACCCATTCCTATTTTTCTCGCCTCCCCAGGTATCATTTACGAATTGTCATGCATGGAGCCGGTCGATGCCCATTCAAGTGGTCTGTAATAACGGAGTGATAGAAGAGGCCGATGGTGTCGCGAGTCTGCTCGCGGCGCATCGTCATGCAGTCGCCATGGTTGAACGTCTCGGCAGGCGATGGATGAGGGCCGAAGAGCCGTACGCGACCCTGATCGGCCGGCGATTGGATTCATTGATGGCGGAAGAGGCTATCGCGCGTCGGCGCGCGGCCGCTGCGCAGGTGGCCGATGTCGCTGAGATGAAAATGAAGGCAGCTTATTTCCAGCGGTTGTTGGGGAACGACTGGTGCGAGCTTGATGTCGACGATTTTCGCGCGTTGCTCGGTTCTTTCGCGAAACTGCAGTCCTAGGAGAAGAGCGCTGAAATCCATGAGGCCACGGTATTCCAGGCCGCATAGATTCCTGCCGGCACCAAGATGATCGCGATGAGAGCGATAGCATCGCCGATGGCGCCTTCAGTGCGTCCTTCCACGGGATAGTAATATTTATGCGCATCATCGTCGTGCTTCATTGTTGTATCTCCGATCGCTTGTTTAGCAGCAGCTGCACAGGGTGCTGAAACGTCGTGCCCCACAAACCCACAACTTTCATCTTAGCGTTGATTTCCGCGGCGAGGTAGTTCGCATTGACGGCTTTGCCCTTTGCTGTCGTTGCGGCAAACGCGTATCCGGTCGCTATAAGCGCTGTGCCGACGTCGATTGTGTCGCCATTGAGCTGCGCACCGCACACTACAAAAACCGCCTTGTCGAGCGCGTAGCCGATTGGCTGACATGTAACCGCCGCGCTATCGAACAGCGCAGCAAGGTGCGCCAGCGAGGTGTTCCCGCAGTCGATTTTGTTGCCATTTGGCTCTTCAGCTGATGTGCCTCGAAGACATGACTGGACGCCATAGAGGCGGAAAAGGTGGTCTCCGTCACGCCAGGTATCTCCGGTCAGCAGTTGAGCCGATTTCGATACGGCGAAGGGCGCGGGTTCGGGAGACGCGGGGGCACCCTGCGCTTGCGCCGATGCGCATACCGAGAATGCGGCCAGAATTGCAAAGCTCGCCTGTTTCATTCCTGGAACTGTCCACCGAGGTCGGCGGAATGCTCGAGATCGGGGCGCAGCGACTTGCCGTCCTTGTTGCGTCCGATCGCCGCCATGTCGAAAAAAACCATTTCGTCATCGTCGTAGGCGACGTTGTACGGGTCGTTTGCGTTGCCCGCACCCACGAGAGAGAAACACGACACGGCGTCGGGTTCACCCTTCTTGCTGTGCAGCACAAGCGTTTTGCAGAGCACGACAGATGCACGATCGTTGTAGATTGCCTCTTCATAGTCCTGCGCGGCTTTCGTGCAGTCCCATTGCTGCGCCTTGTAGGGAATCTTTGGTTTTGAACAGGCTGCAAGGCCGCGCAGTCGATACGCCATGCCGTTGATGACGCGCTCGGTCGCCGAGGCCACCTTGACCGGCGAGACAAGGGTCGTCGCATCGCGCTGAAAGAGCCCGCCTTTCGCATCGTAGCGCTCATAGACGAACACTTTCTCTCCCGGCTTGGCAAACTGGAGCAGGTAGCGCTCCGACGGCTGCGCGAAGGCACTTGGGGCATCGGCGCCGGCAGCATAAGCGACGGCACCTTGGAGCAGCAAGACCGTGCAAAGGGCAGTCTGTTTCATTGAAATTCGTCCCTGCGGCGCATATCGTGTTGACACTTTACTAGGGCTGCGTGTAGCCATAGTAAAGTGTTAAATTTTGGCGACAGTATGAACACTCGATTCGCTTTTCTGGTCACCCTCTTTGGCGCCACGATGCCGTTGCAAGCGCACGGGCAGGACAGGGCATCAGACCGCGTCGCAGTCGCCTTTGCAACGCCGGCGCAAGCCCTTGCCGCGGTCGGGGCGCAAAGGCCGGGCCGATCTGGCCGAGACAATTGCATGGGCCGAAAGCGATCTCGGCGCCAGTCAGGGCCCCTCAAAGGCCGGAGCCTTGGGAATCATGCAGCTGATGCCGGGCACGGCGGCCGATCTGGGTGTGAGCGACCGTTGCGATACACAGGCAAATGTCCGGGCTGGCCTTCGCTATCTGAAGTCACTCTATGACGAATTCGGGGACCCGCTGCTGATGCTGGCAGCATACAATGCCGGGCCCAATAGCGTCTACAAGGCCCAGGGTATTCCGGTGAATCCGGAGACGGCGGAATACATTGTGAAAATACTGAACCGCTGGAAGTTCGCCGGCGGTGTGGTGAAGAAGTCCGCCCTGACCAAATCCGAGACGCTCGCGGCCGCTCCGCCAGCAAGCGAGGACGCTTGGCAGGGTGGTCATGTCATGGATTTCGGCAACTGAAAGGAGCCAAGGGTGGAATACAGGAAAGCGGGCAGATTTGCCCTGAAACTGGCCTTGGCCTCGGCGGTCGGAATAGCTCTCGCGCCAGCCACTGCGTATGCCCAGTCGGCGGCGCCAGTCGAAAATGTGCTGGAGTGGTTCGTCGGAGTTCTGCAGGGCAACATAGCGCGTTCATTCGCCATCATCGCCGTCTGTTTTCTCGGTTTCCTCGCCATGACGGGCCGGCTCGCGTGGATGATGGCTTTCTCCATCATCATTGGCATCGCTCTGATCTTCGGCGCTGCCCAGCTGGTGGATGCGGTTCGTGCGACCGCGGGAGGCAGCTGAGACATGGATGACGAGGAAGTCTATGTCGAGCCGGTCAGCCTGCCACTGACACGCCCCCCGATGAAATGGGGGGTGCGCTATGAGGTTTTTGCCCTGAACGGCATCCTGGCGGTGATCGGTTTTATCGCCACGAGCAGCTTCATGCTCGGCCTTGGCGTGTTCGGCGTAGTGCATCTGGTCAGCGCATATCTGTGCCAGCGCGACCCCTACATGTTTCATATTTTCGAGCGGCGCGTCTCCAAACGCGGAGCGGTGGCGAACCTTACTTTCTGGGGGGCGAGGAGCTATTCGCCATGAGCCTCGATGCCGACCTGAAATTTGGCCGTGAGCGCCGGCGTGAAAAGCCCGCGGCGATGCACATCCCTTACCTTCGCCGTGTCGATGACAATTTGGTCGTCACGAAGAGCGGCTTTCTGATCGGCGTCATCCAGCTCAGTGGCCTGCCGTTCCAGACGATGGACCAGGCCGAGTTGAACAGCCGCATGTTCAACCGCAACACGACGTTCCGCAATCTCTCGACCTCTCGCTTTGCGGTCTACACAACGATCATCCGCCGTCACGTGACGCCGGAGATCGAAGGCGACTTTGACAATCCTTTCGTGGCGGAGCTCGACGCCCGCTACATGGATGAGCTTGGCGCAAAAAACCTGTTCGTCAACGAGGCGTATCTGACGGTCATCCGCCGCCCAATGGTCGGCCGCGTCGGCTGGGTGGACAAGGCGCTCAATGCATTCCGCATCAGTACGGCGGGCGAAGAAACCCGCGAAGAGGCAATAGTCGAACTGCGTGACGTTCTCGACGGCGTCGTCAAGGATTTCACGGCTTATGGTGCGCGTCTTCTCGGCGTCGTGAAGCGCCGCGACAGCTTCTTTTCCGAGTCTTCGGAATTTTTGGCGAAGATCCTCGCCGGCGGCGTCGACGTGGAAATGCCTTTGCCGCGCATGAGCCTTGGCGATGTGCTGGCGACACGACAGCTGTTTTTCGGAAAGTCCGCGTTGGAACTTCGCGGGCCGGACGCTGGCAAGCTCGGCGCCATGGTGTCGATCAAGGAATACCCACCGTTCACCGCTCCGGGCTCATTGGACGGTCTCTTGCGCCTGCCGCATGAGTTTGTCCTGACGCAGAGTTTTGCGATCGAAGATCGTGTCACGGCGATGCGCAGGATCAACACCATCGCGAACCAGGTTGAGGGCTCCGACGAGGCGGGCACGACGGTCGAGGACTCCGTCCACGACGGCGCCGACAAGCTGGCCGGCGGCGAAGTCGTCTTCGGACAACATCATATGAGCGTCATGGCCTTGGCATCGGACATGACTGGGCTCAACCGTGCGCTATCCGACATCACGGCGGAGCTTTCGCGCATGTCGATCGTGCCGGTTCGCGAGACGCTGAACACGGAACTCGCCTTCTGGGCGCAGTTGCCGGGAAATTTCAGCTACATCGCGCGACGTGCGCTGATCTCGTCGCTGAACTTCGCCGGCCTTTTTTCAGGACATAATTTCCCGTCCGGCCAACGTGAGCGGCTTCATTGGAAACGCCCCATCGCTTTGCTCGAAACGACCAGCCAGACGGCCTACTATTTCAATTTTCACGTTCACGATGTCGGGCACTTTACGGTGTTCGGCCCGACCGGCTCGGGCAAGACCGTGGTGCTGTCCTTCCTGATGGCGCAGGCCATGCGCATCATGCCGCGTCCGCGATGTGTTTATTTCGACTACATGCGCGGCGCTGAAATTTTCGTTCGGGCGCTCGGCGGTCGCTATGAGGTGATGGAGCCTTCTCAACCGACCGGGTTCGCGCCATTGCAGCTTGAGGACACGGCAGAAAACCGGTCCTTCCTGGAAGATTTGCTCATCTACATTCTGACGCCGGAAGGCGGCGCGCTGGATGTAGCGGAGATGCGCGTCATCAACGCCGCCGTCGACATGATCTACAAGATCCCGCGCGAACAGCGTACCTTCGACCTGCTGCCGGAAGTGCTGCGGGGGTCGCTCATGCCTGGCATCAACGATCTGGCCGCGCGGATACAGCCCTGGCTCGACCCGAAGGACAAGGGCTGGCTTTTCAACAATCCCGTCGATCTGATCGATTTTTCGAAGCCGGTTGTCGGGTTCGATATGACCAAGATCCTGGGCGATCGAAAGCTGCGTTCGGCGGCGTTGCTCTACATTTTCCATCGGCTTGAGGACGTCATCGACGGCTCGCCGATCATGCTCTTCCTCGATGAAGGCTGGAAGCTGTTGGACGACGAGGTTTTCGCTGCTTTCATCAATGAGACGCTGAAGACCATTCGTCGCCGCAACGGCGTCGTCGGCTTTGGCACGCAGACGGCGGAAGACGTCGTCAATTCCTCCATCTCGTCGTCACTGATCGAGCAAACGAAGACCAACATTTTCTTCCCCAACCCGAAGGCGAGCAAAGAATCCTACATGGAGCGCTTCTCGCTGACAGCGAAGGAATTCGAGTTCGTGCGCCGAACCGCGAAGGAGACGCGCACCTTCCTCGTCAAGCACGACAGCGACTCGATCGTGGCCAAGCTCGATTTGTCGGCGATGCCCGATCTCATCAAGGTTCTGTCCTCGAACGAAGCCAACAGCAAGGAATGCGCACGGCTCCGGGAGACCTTCGGCGACGAGCCAGAGATGTGGCTGCCATACTTCTGCGGATGGGAGAACGAGCATGACGAAGCGGCTTAGCAGCGCTTGTCTGGTCATGGCTCTCGCTACGGCGGAAAGCATGAGCGTGGCGGTCGCTCAGATCGCGGTGATCGACGGGCCGAACCTCGACAAGCGGCAAGAGGACGAGCAGCACAGCACGAAGTCGGATGAGGCCAAGAAGGACGAAACCGACAAGAAGAAAAGCGTCGTCTGCACCTATTCGAACAAATACCGCTCACAGATGTTTCGCCGGTCGCCTGCCGAAGCGTTGCAGCGCGACGCGGGCAACGTGAAGATGATCCGCTATTATTCGCAAAAATACGGCGTGCCCGAAGGCCTGGCACTGTCCGTCGCCTATCAGGAATCGCGCTTCGACACATGCGCCGGGAGCCACACCGGCGTCAAAGGCGTCATGCAGCTGACCAAGGGCACCGGCAAGTCCATGGGACTGGACCGCGACGTGAACGAGCAAAATGTCGAAGGCGGCGTCAAATACCTCGGAATGGGCGTGAAGCAATGCGGGGCGACGAACTACAGCTGTCTCGCCTCCTTCTACAACGGATCGAACGCAGGCGAGCAGAACCAATGGGCCGGCGGCGTCGGCCGCTGGAACAGCTACTTCAACGACTATGTGTCGAGCGGCAAGGCTCCGGCCGGCGCCCCGCCGCCATTCTCGATCGTAACGGCCGACGGCGCCGGCGGCACGGCTCAGGACGCGGCCATGGGCACGGTGAGGAAGGCGGCTGGCGGCCTTGATGCAAGCTCATCGCAGATGGGCGCCAACAATGCTGCAATCGAGGCGCTGGCGGGCAACGTTGGCCAGGTGACCGAATACAAGGATGCGTGGGAGCTAAACTCGTCGGCTCGTGGGATCAACGCCGATGTCACCAATCAGTATCTCGCCCAGGCGGGGGATTTTACGACGTTGCTGGCCCAACTTCTCTCGTTGCAGAATGTTCAGGCATCGCAGTCGTCCAAGCTGGTGCAACGGCCGAAGAGCGGCTCTCCAAACCCGTTCTCTTGTGATCCCGCGGAATTGGAGCGGTTGAGGATCGATCGCGGCCGGTGGCTACCATGCGCGGTTGAGAACGCGGGGGCAAGCTCGGCCGACAGTCGCTCGATGATCATCACCAGTGATCCTGCCGGCGCTGCCAGCGTGATCAATTCTCTACAGCAATAGGAGGCTGACATGAAGAAATTCGCGATTGCTGCCGGCATGGCGCTTTGGGCAAGCACGGCCCACGCACAGATTGCCGTCATTGATGGCGCCAATCTCGATGTCGCCCGCAAGAATGCGGACAACACCAACTCCATCATGGACTCCAACAAGGATATCCTGAAAAAGAGCGAGGAGATCCTGCAGGCTCTCAGCGGCAGTCGTGACGGTTCGCTCGGGATCGGGCAGATAGGCCTTGGCGGCAATATGTCGATTGCCCAGGCGCCGTCGTTCGGATCGATCCTGAACGGCGGGGCTCTTTCGTTTGGCGGCCTTTCGCCCGAAATCCAGAAAATCGCCGGCGCGGTCATCAATGGGCTCCAACTGGTGAAGCAGCTCCAGCAGATTGCCGGCAAGGAGACGAGCGCCGTCAACACCGCCTATGGCGGCAGCGTCAATGTGGCCTCGCTGCTAAGCGCATTGACCTCGCAGGCTTCGCAGGGCGTTACCCAGCGCCAACAGTCCCTGCAGTCCGCGAGTGGCCAAATCGGGCAGTCGCAGGACGTCAAGGGATCGGTGGACCAGAACACACGAATGCAGCTGGAAAACGCGCGCGCGGTCAACGAATTGATCGGCGTCCAGAACGGTGCGGTCGCGGCCCTGAATGAGAAGCTGAAGGGAGATCTTCTTCGCCAGAGCCAGGTGCAGAAGATGATGACACCGCGCACCGTCAATCCGTTCGCGGAATTCGGCAAGAGCGGGGGCTGAACGCTTGTCGGGGCGAGTCCTGCGCATATGCGTTGTGATCGGGCTCGGCGCAGGGCTTTTTGGATGCGCAAATCGCGAACTGAAAGCTCCGTGCGGGCCTTTGGCGTATGCCCACGCCGACGAATGCGGCGCGCTGAAGCCGGTCAATTCGCCGTTCGCCAGCATCATTGACGAGGATCCATGAACGGTCTTGCCGAAAGCATTCTCGGTGGCATTGACAAGATCGGCGAGGACTTCGTCCGCACCGTCTATATGCAGTTGGGCCATGCGATGGGCAACGTCTTCACCCTCATGCTGACCCTCTATATCGTGTGGTGGGGCTATTCGATCCTGAGCGGGCGAGAGTCAATTTCGCCAATCGAAGCGGCTTATCGCCTCGGCCGCGCCGTCATCATCTATCTGCTGATGACCGGATGGGGGACATTTTCGTCAACGATCTATCAGCTTGTGCAAAGCATTCCAGACGAGGTCGGTAAGGTGATCGTCGGCGCCGTGTCGCGGGCCACCGGCAATCAGCTTAGCGACCAGGCGGCAATTCCAGCGCTGATCGACAATCTGTACCAAGGGGCCCAGGACGTCGCCAATCAGGTCTACAGCGGATCCTTCTATGACATTTTTGGTGCGCTGTTGTCGCTGCTCGTCCTGCTGTCTGCCATCATCTTCGCAGCGCTTGCCATTGCCGCGATCATCGCCGCCAAAGTGATGTTGTTCATCACGCTGGCCTTGGCGCCGATATGGATCATTCTTTGGCTTTATCGATGGTCCTCGCGCATGAGCGAAGGCTTCCTTTCGCTGACCACCTTTCTGATGATCCAGCAAGTCCTGATCTACGGCTTTCTCGGTTTCTACTTCTCGCTCGTCAATGCGGCGCTGAACACCGCCACGTCCGGCGGAGCGACCATGGACAGCAAAATGTCGCTGGTGCTGCCGCTGGTTCTGGTGACGATCATCGGGATCTACGTTCTCATGCAGATACCCTCGATTGCTTCGATCCTGAACGGCGGCGGGTATCTCAGCACCGTGGGAGCTCGCTACTCCTATGGGACCTTCGGCAGGAATGCCGTGCGCTACTCCGGTGCACGATGGGGCCGCCGGCCGCGCCGCTCGGGGCGCCCGGCAGCTCGCGGCAAACAGTTTTCGAACTTCGCGAGCAGCGAGGGCGGATGCCGCAACCCGGTTCGCCATCCAACAAGGTGCGCGCGATAACTCCAGGCCTCTGGCCTAAACGAGAACACAAAGATTACCGATCGCGGCTCTGGATCAGAATGGTCGCGCAAACGAGGCAATAGTAAAGTGTCAACTCCAATGGAAACAGCTGCTAGCAACAGCAGCGAAGTCGTAGACAAGCGCTATTACAGAGCTGGCGCGACCTGGGAAGATGACACGCATCGGTCAATGCGCCGATCGCGCACATTGGCCTGGATCGTCAGCGGCGTTTCCGGATTGGTTGCGATGCTGTCGCTGCTGGCGCTCGTGCTGATCCTGCCGCTCCGGCAGTTCGAACCATATGTTGTGGAGGTCGACAAATCGACGGGCTACCTCGAGATCATGCGCGCGCTGAAGCCTGGCGATTTGTCCCAGAACGACGCCGTCACGGCCGCCAATCTGGTGCGCTACATCAGGGCCCGCGAAACCTACGACTCCGGTGAACTGAAACAGAATTACGACCTGGCACAGCTCTATTCCACCGATGCCGCGTCCAAGGATTTGACGTGGCTTTATACGCCTGCAAACCCGCAATCGCTGGACAAGATTTTTGGCCGCAATGTCACTGTCTCGGTCGAGATCAAATCGGTTTCCCTGCTCAATCGCAACACAGCCTCGGTGCGCTTTGCCACGACGACGCGGCGGGACAATTCGTCGACCGCCGACAATTGGGTGGCGGTGATAAAATTCCGCTACACCTCGACGCCGCTCAAGAACGAATGGCGTTTCGACAACCCGCTTGGATTTCAGGTTACGGATTATCGCCGCGACCAGGAATCGGCGCCCGCCGCTGGGAGCCTGCAATGAGATGGCGCGTAAGCCTCGCCCTGCCGGCCGCCCTTCTGCTCGGCACAATGCACGGCGCGGCCGCACGCGACGGCCGCATCCGATATGTCATCTTCAACAACGACGACGTGACGTCGGTGCGCGCCGCTCTTGGCATTTCCACGATGGTCGAGCTCAGCCCGACCGAAGTCATCGAAACCGTGTCGGCTGGCGACACGAAAGGCTGGTCGATCATCCCCAAACGCGGATCGCGATTTCTGTTCGTCAAGCCGCTGGAGCGCGATGCGTGGACCAACGTCAACGTGGTCACCAACCGGCGCGTCTATTCCCTGCTGCTGCAGGCGACTGACAATAGCCGTGACCGGGCATCCTTCCAGGTCCGGTTCAAATACCCGGACGAGGATATCAACGCGCGCCTGCTCTCACAGGCCAAGGAGAGCGCCGCCGATCCGGATTTGAAGGATCTGAATTATGCCGATCTCAATTACGACTACGCCTACAAGGGCGACGATAGCCTGAAGCCGCGCACCGTATTCGACGACGGTACCAAGGTGTTTCTGGAGTTCAAGGGCGACATTCCGGCGATCTTCGTTGTCGACGACAAGCGTCAGGAGTCGCTGGTCAACGTCCGCACGCAGGGCAAATACACCGTCATCGACAAGGTCGCACGGCAATTCACCTTGCGGGCCGATGGCAAGACGCTCTGCCTCTACAACCGGGCGCGAGCCAACGCGATCGATCCCGTCGAGCAAGTCTACGGTCCAACGAAACTGACAGGCGGTTCCACCCTGTTCGGATCCAGCGGAGGGCGGTGATGACCCAGATCGATTATAACCAACTGGACGGCGGCCCGAAGGTCGCGCGCCGTGGTGCGGGCGTGGGTACCAGGATCGCCTTGGTCAGCCTCGGCGTGGTGCTGGTAGGCGCGCTGATATGGCTGAACTGGCCCAGGGAGCCTGTATCGCGCGACGTTCGCAGCGATGGCGAGGAAAACTTCAACCCGCCCGAGTTCCGCCCGCCGGCGTTGAACGAACCGCCGCAACCTGCCGACGGCACGATCGACCAGATCGTGGTGCCGCCACCGGCCGCCGACCAGGGTGGCACGCAACAGGCTGACAATGTCGATCAGACGGTGCAGGAGGGCTCGGACCTTGACGCGCAGCGGCGAGCGCTGGAGGCACAAATGGCTGCCGAGGAGGCTCGCCGCAAGGCCGAGGCGGAAGAAGCCCGTCGCAAGGCCGCGGCTGAGGACGAGGCTCGCCGCAAGGCTGAAGCCGCCGAGCACGAAAAAGCGGTGTGGGAACGCCTGCGGTCGAACCAGATGGTGACGAATGATCAAACCGGCTCGACAGATGCCGGCGCCCAGGCGGCGCAGGTCGAAATCGCGCCCGACGGTCAGATCGTCCCGGTCCCCGGCGCCGACAGTGATCCCAACAAGACATTCCTGGCGCAGTCGGAGGCAAGTTCTTCCGGCATCGTCAAAGCCAGGGCCTTCCGGCGTACCGACGCGTTGGTCCCCGAAGGAACGATCATTCGCGGCTATTTGGAAACCGCGATCAACACCGACCTTCCCGGCGCCGTGCGCGCAGTCGTGCGTGAGGATGTCTTCTCGCTCGACGGCAGGCGGATCCTCATTCCGAAGGGCTCGCGCCTGACCGGGGAATACCGCTCGGGACTTGCGCGCGGTCAAAAGCGTGTTTTCATCGTCTGGAGCAGGGTCATTCGCTCGGACGGTATTTCCGTCGATATCAAATCGCCTGGGGCAGACGCGCTCGGCCGCGGCGGCATGGGCGGGCGTGTTGATACGCACTGGGTTGAACGCTACGGCAACGCCATCATGCTTTCCGTCGTTGGCGGTGTCTCTGAATATCTGTCCTCGCTTTCCGATAGCAGCCAGAATGGACAACAGCGCCAGGTGTCGACGGTCGATCCCGTGACCGGCGAGACCACGACCGTGACTTATGGCGGCAATGGCTCGCAGCGCGACGCGCGTAGCATCGCCTTCGACAAATCATCGACCGCCCTGCAGCAACTCGCGCAAGAGGCGTTTCGTGATACGCAGAACATTGGCCCGACGGTCTACGTCGACCAGGGCACATCGGTCGTCGTGCTGGTGCGGCGAGATCTCGATTTCTCGGATTTGTACGCCGATCCCGTCCAGGAAGAAGTTGCACGCCTCAAGGCAGGCGGGCGGCCGAAGAAGGCGATCGATCCGACGCCTCTCTACGGCACGCCGAAGGATCATTTTTATCCCGGCTATGGGAGCCCGGTGAAATGAATGCCGTCCATCCAATCCCCGATCCTTGGGCGAGAGCTCCGGTCCTGCGCGCTCATCTGGAGCCGATATGGTCCTATTTGAACGAAGCTGCGGTGTCCGAGATTGCGATCAACAGGCCAGGTGAATTGTTCATCGAACGCCTCGGCGCGAAGGAAATGGAACACGTCGTCAAGCGCGAGGTCACGCCCGGCTGGATTAGGCATATCTCGACCGGCGTCGCCTCGGCGACCAACCAGGTCATCAACGAAGAAAAGCCGGTCCTGTCGGCCGCTCTTCCCTCGGGCGAGCGCATCCAATGCATCTTGCCCCCGGCGGCTCCCGAAGGCGGGGCGATTTCGATCCGCAAGCAGGTCATCATGGATATGAGCCTTGATGCCTACAACGATCTCGGCGCATTCGAGAACACGGCGATGGGCAGCGGACTTGCGCTGTCAGCCGAAGAAAAGCGACTTGTCGAAATGCTGCACGACACTTCGCCCATGGAGTTCCTGCAGTATGCGGTACACAACCGAGTCTCAATCGTCGTTTCTGGCGGTACGTCGACCGGCAAGACGACGTTCTTGAATGCACTCTTGAAGGAGATCCCGGCTCATGAACGGATCATCACCATCGAAGACACCCGCGAACTGAGGCTGCCGGCTCCCAACAACGTTACCCTGATAGCCTCGAAGGGCGACCAGGGCCTTGCCAAAGTTTCAGCGCAACAGCTGCTCGAAGCCTCGCTTCGCATGCGGCCCGACCGTCTGCTGTTGGGCGAGTTACGCGGCGCTGAAACCTTCGCGTTTCTCCAGGCGATCAACACCGGCCATCCTGGTTCGCTCACGACCGTTCATGCCAATTCCGCCCGGTCCGCCTTCGAGCGGCTGGCGCTCATGGTCATGCAGGGCAGTACGGGGCTCTCACGGAGTGAAATCCTCGACTATCTACGCGAGGTCATTCCGGTGGTCGTCCAGATGGTCCGCACCGAAGGCGGCCGGCGAGGCATCAGCGAGATCAAGTTCACCAAGGCGGAGACGATCTAGCGAGGCCCATCCATGCAGAAAATCGCAACAGCAATTTTCATGGTGCTCATGGCGATGGCCATGGGCGCCCTGCTCTTCACGGTCGCCTATGTCGCGACAGATTGGTACCGGACTGGCTCCCACGTCCTGTTCGACCAGCTGAACGCCAATCCATTGCCGGTCGTTCGTCAGGCCTGGGCGGACACGATGGCGAGAAATTTTGACCGGGTGCAATACGCCATTGCGGCGGGATTTTTTGGGTTTCTCTTGCCACTGGTCAGCTTGTTTCTCATGCGTCCGAGAAAGCGCAATGACTCTCGCTTCATGACCATGAGCGACGTATCAAAAACCGGCCTGACGAAAGTGGGCGGCGTCTTCGTCGGTCGAGCCGGCGGCAGGCTGGCCGAAATTTTGTCGCCGCGCCGCGATCAGCGCTCAGGCAAGTTCCGCTTGACGCAGCGCAGACTGATTGGCGGCAAGAAATTGTGGATTGATGGCGATGATGTCGGCGGCTTCGTCATAGGGCCGCCGCGCTCGGGTAAAGGCACGTCTCTCATCATCCCGAACGCCTTGACCTGGCCGCATTCGCTCGTGGTTCTCGACCTGCGCGGCGAGACCTATGCGGCGACCGCCGGCTACCGTTCCACCATCAGCCGCGTGGTGCGTTTCGCGCCGGCTGATCCGGACGGCAATACCGCATGCTACAATCCGATGGACTTCATCTCGCTGGATTCGTCACAGCGCGACATCGACCTTCGCAATATCGCTGCGGCGCTGTTTCCGCGGCCGCCCTCAAATGCAGACCCGTACTGGGTTAACGACGCCCGCCTCCTTTTTACCGGCATTGCGTCCTTCGTCATGGAATCGCCGGCGATCCCGAACGAGAAGAAGACTTTTGCCACAATCCTCGAGATCATGAACGGTGCCGAGCAGCCGCTCCTGGAGTTCATCGGCTCGCTGCGCGAGGAACGCCGCCGCGAATGCTCGCATTTCACGCTGCAAACCCTGTTGCCATATTTCGAGATGTCTGAGCGGCAGTTTTCCGGAATCTACGCTGGCGTACGCACCGGCATGGCGCCCTTTCTCAACGAGCGCCTGATGCGAGCCACGTCGCGCAGCACGTTCGATATTCGCAAGCTCAAGCGCGACCGGATCTCTCTTTATCTCGACGTGCGGCGTGAGCAGATTACGTCGCTTGGACCGTTGTTCAACGTCCTGATTACGCAGATGATGAACTTCATGTCGGAAACCATGCCGCGTCCGAACGAGCATCCGGTGCTTGTGCTGCTCGACGAGTTCCAGAACCTCGGCAAACTCGAGAACGTGACCGAAATGGCGAGCGTGCTCGGCGGCAACGGCGTTTCCATGTGGTTTTTCGTGCAGTCGCTGAAGGCGGTAGACGAGATTTATCGCCAGGAAGGGCGCAAGACGCTCATCAACGCTGCTCGCGTGCAGATCTTTTTTGGTGCGCAGGATGCGGACGATCTGCGCTACGTTTCCGAGCAGCTTGGCGAAACGTCGGACGTGCAAAAGGACGTGACGCGCACCAAGGCAACATTGTTTGACACTTATTACACGCGCTCGGAGCACCGCAAGGAAGTGCGGCGGCCCCTGATGCGGCCGGACGAAATCCGTACGCTCGACAAGAACAAGGTCATCATATTGCCGCGCGGCGAACTGCCAATCCTCGGCACGCGCAATTTCTATTTCGCCGACGGTCCGCTCGCCAAACGCGCGTTCATGCCCCTGCCCGCCTCTACCGACGCTTCGCGCACGAAAAGCCCTGCCGCGGACTCCTCTGCGGCGCTCCCATCTCCTGTGCTCCCGACGATTGTGCCGACAGCACCCGCGTATCGCTCAGGCCTCTTGCAGGCCCGCCTGCGGCGCGGCGCGACATTTGCCGCAAAAGCAGGCCGTATAGCTCCGCCGCCGGGCCGGCGCGCAATCGTAAAAGACCGGTTGAAAGCAACAGACGCTGCAGCGGTACCGGTCTATGCCGCCATAGATTTTTCCGCCTTGGCGGCCAAAGCGGTGACAACGCGCATAGCGCCCGACAAAGAAGCGGCGGTTGCCGCCATTCTAAACAAGGTGCGTTCTCTGCGCGCCAACGCGTCCGACGCCGACACTTTCGATCGAAATCTGAGCATCGTCGAAGATACGTTGCCAGATGTAGTCGATGGGTAGGCTAGCACTCCCATGCGGCGGAGAGGTCATTGTCTACCGTGACCTTGTCGCACACGTCATGGCCGCGGAGGACATTGCCGCGCGCTTCGGGCAGTACCATGTCTCAATCGAGAAGATCACACGGCGCGAACCGTCGACGATACTGGACCTCGACAGGCGTTTCAGGGGTCCACCCCGTCAAGTTCAATCGCAAATCCCGCATCGACCGCGCTTCGCGCAATGACATCGCCAAGTTCCCAATCCGTGAGTTCGCAGAGCGGAAGCATTCTCCTCACGGTCCGGCTAACCTCGGATATCGAAATGCTCGGACTGCCGATGTTGTCGATCAGGTGGCGGACAATCGCTTGGCGAACATCCGATAAGGTAGGCGTCTGTGCGAGCGCAGGCATCACCGGCCCTATGAATGGAGCCGTGGTTCTGCGGCCACGGCTGTTTTTAAGTCGAACGCGACGGGCACGCCGTGAATAATGGATGCTGCCGCCACCAACTCCTCCAGGTCGCGGTCGGTAACCTGGCATGCCGGCATGAGTGTTCGGATGGCGCGGATTGCCTGCGCGATGGAGAGAAAACGGGCCTTGCCTCGGGAGAGGACGTAGGCTTCAGCGGCGCTTTCAACTGTGACGGTGTGAAAACTACTGGTCATCGAGAAAACCTCCCTAAAACCCTCAACGCGATTTACGGCAGGAATTCCGTAGCCTGCAAGGGTCTGTCTGAATCCGAACAATCAGGCGGAGGCAAGGCCGAAGTGACTTTGTTCCTCCTCACCGTAAGCACCATGTGTGAGTTGGATCATTCCAACGCGGTCGACAATCGTGATCTCGCCGCGCTTGGCGTGAACCAGGCCCCGATATTCAAGCATTTGGAGTGCGATGGTAACGCCGGGACGCCGAGCGCCAAGCATGGTCGCCAGAAATTCATGCGTCAGGTAGATCCTATTTCCTTCGACGCGGTCTTGGACCATCAGCAGCCAGCGGGCCAACCGCTCCTCGATTTTCGAATGGCCGTTGACCAGTGCCGTCCGGGAGGACTGGACAAGGAACGCATGGGCATAGCGAAGCAGTGACTCGCGAAGGGATTGGCTTGCCGCAATCGCAGAGCGAAGGTTTTCAATCGAGAGAATCCAGCCATTACCTGCGACCTGAATATAGGTTTCGTTGGGAGACCTGTCTTGGCCGAGGATAACGGCAACTCCTGTCATGCCGTCGTGGCCGACGATGCCGACCTCGCTTTGCCGCCCCCCAGTCATCGTAGCGACCACCGACGCGATGCCCATCTCTGGAAAATATACACCCTCGATCGGCTGATATGAGACTTCAAGCTGGGCTTTGATGCCTAGTTCGACGTGATGCAGTGACGGCTGCAATCGCGTGAAATCCTCTGAGGAGAGAGCTTTCAATACATGGTTGCGAAGAAGGGATTGGGGCATGGCTCTCTCCCATACGGGCAGCACGTACCTCTTACTGTCGGCTGCGTCCGAAGGATCTGCGGCCGATGCGACAGCATAGGCTTCAAATGCGCGACTAGCAAAGAATCCGCCTCTGGCGAAAAGTTGGAGAAAGTCGGCTCCCTCGGTGGAGGCCCAACCGGGCTTTTAAGGCCGATGGCAGAAAGCGGATACGCTGCGGCGGCATTTGGGCACGTTCCTGCTCTTAATTATTGCCAGTGAGCTGTGTGCGCAGATTGCGAAGTGGAAGGGCCGGACCCAGGAAGCAGGGCCTCAGGCCGAGGCGCTAATCAAGCGAGCCGACAAAGATCGCGAAAACTCAATACGCCCTGCAAGGAAACTAAAGAAGTAGTCGCGCGTTGGACGCGGAACGCTATTCGTCTCTGAGTATGGTTTAGGCAGAGTGGTCAAGCCAACGTTGCGTAAGGCATTCAGTGGGTCGAGCGCTAGTCGAGCGAAGTCGCCCGCTCGTGACGAGGTCACTTTAGCGCCGCCTGCTTTCCGGCCGGTCCAGCTCGCAACGCTCGTGGACAGGATCCCTGCCGGCGATCGTTGGATCCACGAGATGAAATACGATGGCTATCGTATTCTCGTTGCCGTCGGCGGTGGCGAGGCGCGAGCCTATACACGATCTGGTCTGGATTGGTCTAGCCGCTTTCCCTCGATCCTCTCCGAGGCTCGCAAGCTCAAGGTGCGATCCGCCCTGATTGACGGCGAGGCCGTGATTGTCGATGCGGAAGGAAAATCTAACTTCCAGGCGCTTCAGAATGCATTGAAGAGTGCCCCGGCGACTATCGACCTTTATGCGTTCGATCTGCTGCAGCTCGACGGTGAAGATCTGACAAGGCTTCCTCTTCTTGAGCGCAAGGCGAAGCTGGAGGCGATCTTGCCTGCGAAGAATCCGGTCCTTCGTTACTCCGACCATATCCTCGGTCGCGGAGAAGAGTTGCTCGATCGCTTCTGCGCAGCCGGCCTTGAGGGCGTTATTTCAAAGCTCGCGGATTCGAGTTATGTGGCCGCCCGCGGCGCAAGCTGGCTGAAGATCAAATGCATTAAGCGCCAGGAATTTGTGATTGTCGGCTGGACGCCGTCCGACAAGGTCCGCGCGTTTCGGTCCTTGATCCTTGGCGTTCACGACGGCGGCAAGCTGCGTTACGCCGGGAAAGTCGGCACCGGCTTCGATACCGCTGAACTTCTTCGTCTCTTGAAGATCATGGCGCCGCTTGAGCAGAAGGCCGCGGCGGTCGACGCACCACGGGCCGAAGTGCGCGGCGCACACTGGCTGCGTCCCAAACTGGTAGCTGAGATTGCCTTCACCGAAATGACAAATGAAGGGACGTTACGACATCCGAGCTATCTTGGTCTCCGCGAAGACAAGAAGCCAGAGGCGGTCGTGCTCGAGACGGAACGTCATGCAGCCGATCTCGCCGCGTCTGGGACAACCGCCATCGCGATAAGCAACCGTGACCGCGTAATCTATCCGGAGTCCAACATCACCAAGGGACAGCTCGCCGACCACTACGCAGCGGTCGCGGCGATCATGCTCCCTTGGGTTGGCAGCCGGCCGATCAGCCTGGTTCGATGCCCACAGGGCCGCGCGAAGAAATGCTTCTTCCAAAAACACGACGCCGGCAGCTTCGGCGACAAAGTCCACCACGTCGGCATCACGGAGAAGGACGGGCACGAGGAACCATATCTCTATGTCGACGATGCCGACGGACTGATGACCTGCGTCCAGATGGGAACGATTGAGCTTCATGGATGGGGGGCTCGGATCGAGGATGTCGAAAAGGCGGACCGCCTCGTGTTCGACCTCGACCCCGATGAAGGCCTCGATTTTGAGTCCGTCCGCGCCGCTGCCTTTCAGTTCCGCGCTATCCTTAAATCGCTCGGGCTTACGACTTTCCCGATGCTGACGGGAGGCAAAGGAGTGCACATCATCGCGCCCCTCACCCCTGGCGCCGAGTGGCCAGAGGTGAAGGACTTCGCGTCTCGCCTGGCGCAGGCGGTCGCCCAGAGCGATCCGGCCCATTTCACGGCCGTGTTGTCAAAGGCGCGCCGCAAGGGTCGCATCTTTGTTGACTATCTACGCAATCAGCGCGGGGCGACCGCGATCATGCCCTACAGCGCAAGATCACGTCCGGGCGCCCCTGTCGCCGCACCGATTACGTGGGCAGAGATGAAGACAATAGATGCGCCCGCTCATTTCCACGTGGGCGATGCTCCTGAATTAAAGAAACGCGCAGCCTCCAAAGCTCTGGCTGGATGGGGTCGCGCTGACCAATCCTTGCCCAATCTGTAGCGTCCGACGCGGGAAGACTCAGGAAAGCCAGCATTCAAAGGGCAACGCGGCGCTCATGGCCCTGCCTGATTGGAACCTGCGGAGATCGGCCTCATTTGGCTGAAGCCATGGCAAAAATCGATCCGATGACCGTCGCCAATCTTTTGAGGGAATATGCGCAACGGGCGTCCATGCGCGGCGACAATCCCTATCGCACAAAGGCATACCTGCGCGCCGCGGACAGTCTGACGGCGCTATCGCAGCCGCTTGATCGGATCATCGCCGCCGGCGCCCTCACCAAGATCCCGGGGATAGGTGATGCGATCGCAGATATCGTGACCAAGCTTTACCAAACCGGCACGCACCCGAGCCTTGAGAAGCTGCGCGAGGATGTTCCAGCGGGCGTGATGGAGCTGTTTGCCATACCCGGGCTTCGTCCCGATAAGATCCTCAAGCTTCATCAGGCGCTCGGCGTGAACTCGCTGGCGGAGCTCGAGGCCGCGGCGAGAGAAGATCGTATACGCCCAGTCAAAGACCTCGGCGCAGCCCTTCAGGCAAAGGTCCTGCAGAACTTGGCCATTGTCCGAAGCGGCGAAACGCAATTTCACATGCATAAGGCCGCCGCTCTTCTCGAACATGCGGTCACATCAGTGAAGCAAGAGCATCCCGAATTTTCGCGCGTCGAAATTGCAGGTGACTTCCGGCGCGGTTGCGAACTCGTTTCCGATTTCGCCCTGGTAGCGCAGGGGAGAAAGTCGACTGGAATCGAGGATACGACCCTCAGGCTCGTTGTCACGGACAGGAAGCACTTTGGCGCGAGCCTGCTCCAAGCAACCGGGTCGGCAGATCACCTTGAGCAACTGAAGACGTTCGCGGCCGACAAGGGATTCACCCTAGACGCCGACGGGCTTCATCGCGGGAGAAAGCTGATCGCGTCAGCGACAGAAGAGGAAATCTATCAAGCGCTAGGCTTGCAGTTTGTCGAGCCTGAATTGCGCGAAGGCAGGGACGAGATCGAGCGAGCGGCAAAGCAGAAGCTACCAACCCTCGTCCGGGATGAAGATCTGCATGGCATCCTGCATTCCCACACGACCGCATCCGATGGCACCGAAACGCTTGAGGCAATGGCTGAAGCCACTCGCAAGCGCGGCTTCGAATATTATGGTGTCGCCGATCATTCACAGTCCGCTCACTACGCAGGCGGCCTTTCGTTACAGGAGATTGCTGAACAGCACCGCGAAGCTGACCGGCTGAACAAGGCATACAATGGAAAATTTCGCATACTGAAGGGCATCGAGGCAGACATCCTGGCGGATGGCTCGCTCGATTACCCGGACGATATCTTGGAGACGTTCGATTTCGTCGTCGCGAGCGTGCACAGCCGCTTCAAGTTGCCAAAGAAGGAACAGACGGAGCGTATCATTGAGGCGATCGGAAATCCTCGGACAACAATCATCGGGCACATGACCGGTCGCCAGCTGTTGCGCCGGCCCGGTTATGATCTCGACGTCGACAAAGTCCTCAAAGCGTGTGCGAAACACGGCGTCGCTGTCGAAATCAACGCACATCCGTGGCGACTCGACCTCGACTGGCGCTGGCATCAACAGGCACTCGATCAAGGTTGCATCTTCAGCATTAATCCGGACGCTCATTCGATCCGCGAGCTCGACCACATGCATTGGGGTGTCGAGATGGCGCGCAAGGGCGGTGTCCCTGCGAAGCGGGTCCTGAACGCGATGCGTTTGGCTGCCCTCCTTGCGCATCTCGCACGCCGCAGGCAAACGCCATAAACTGCTTGTGCGCCCGGCCTATCAGCGCAGGAGTCCGTCCTTCTCAAAAAACTTCCCAGCCGCGCGAAAGGGAATGTGAGTTCTCATCCGGGCCATAGCCAGCTGAAGCTGCAGTTCCGCGACCGCTTCTTTGCGCGCGTTTCATAGCGGCCTTCCCCGCGGCTCGCCGCCTATTCTCTGCTGTCGCTGCCCGTGTTCGCCAAAGATGGCCTAGGTTATGGCCCATCACAGATCCTTCGCCAGACGAGGGCTATCTGGCCTCGCTTACACAGTTGCGCCCAGGGCCTGCATCAGGTCGTCAATGATGTCCTGAGGGTGCTCGAGCCCCACGGACATTCGCAGCAATCCGCCTGGCGCTTTGGACTTCGCACCCTCGACGGATGCGCGATGCTCGATCAGAGAGTGCGTCCCTCCAAGGCTTGTCGCACGGACAACAAGGCTGAGGCGGGCAGCCACCGCCATCGCGGCATCGGTTCCACCTTCGACGATAAAGGAAAGCATCGCTCCGTAACCGCTCATCTGCCGCGTAGCCAGATCGTGTCCCGGATCATCTTGCAGGCCTGGAAAGAGCACTTTCTCGACGCGTGGGTGAGACGCCAAGGCCTCGGCAACCTTCTGGGCGCCTTCACAATGAGCGCGCATGCGGATCGGCAATGTCTGCAGGCCCCGCAATGCCAGCCAACAGTCGAATGGCGCTGCGACGCTGCCCTTGTGTTTTTGGACCATCCGTAGCGACCGTCGGAGAGGCGATGAATGCGGCACAACAACGACGCCCGCCATCAGATCCGAGTGGCCGCCGATGTACTTTGTTGCCGAGTGCATGACCGCGTCCGCCCCAAGTTCAAGCGGGTGCTGAAGAACGGGCGTTGCCCACGTATTATCCACCGCCGCGATGGCGCCGGCCTCGTGCGCGATTTTGCAGATGGCCGAAATGTCGACAACGCGAATCATCGGGTTCGACGGCGTCTCGACCCACACGAGGCCAGTCCGCTTTGAGGTGACCGCAGCGCGCACCGCATTCAGATCGCGCATATCGACCGCAGCGAAGTCGAAGCGAGAGCCGATATCGGTTTCGTCCATCAGCGAGCGGATGCCAAAATACATATCGTCAGGAAGGACGATCCGTCCCGTCGAGGGGTGGCTTTCAAAGAAAGCAGTGATTGCAGCCATGCCGGACGCAAAGGCTATTCCTTCGTATCCTCCCTCGAGCGCGGCCATCGCCGACTCGAATGCATTGCGTGTTGGATTCGCATCACGAGTGTACTCGAACCCAAACGGAAACGAGCCGTCGGCGCCTCGCTCGAACGTCGTGCTGGTATGAAGCGGTAATGAAACCGCGCCCGTGGACGGATCGACAGCTCGACCGCTATGGATTGCCTTCGTTTCAAAGCGCACTGGCCAATTCTCAATTTAAAGCGCGGTTGCAATTTCACGCCGGTCATTATATTGACCGTAAGCGAAGCGCGAGGCCAAGTCAATATAATGACCGACACCCCCACACCTTTAGAGCCCGAGCAGGAGCTGGGCCAAGCGATTGCGATCCGGATCCAGGATTTGAGACGCGACCAAAACCTGACCCTTGATCGACTGGCCAAACTGACTGGCCTGTCGAAAGGGACGGTTGTCGCGCTTGAGCAGGGTAAGGCAAACCCGAGTATCGGCATCCTTTGCCGCCTGGCGGCGGCGTTCTCGCTATCGGTTGCCGATCTGCTGAACGACGAACCTTCCACAGCACCCGACCACCCGATCGAACGAAGTACTTCCAGGACGCTTTGGACGAGCGCCAAAGGCAGCCGGGCACAGCTTCACACATCGACCTCGGGACGCACGATGTTCGAACTCTGGAGCTGGGTCCTTATGCCGGGTGATGCGTTTGCCGCCGATGCGCACAGTCCCGATACGCGCGAACTCGTCTCGGTTACCCAAGGCTCGCTCAAGGTCACTGTGGGCAGCCACGAGATCCTTCTAAATGCAGGCGAGAGTGCGCGCCTCGTTACAGATCAACCCCACTCGTATGCCGCGGCATCTGACGTGCCCGCCCACTTCTCGATGGCGGTGCTTGAGCGCGGTGGACAGCGGGTTACGGCGCCCTCTTCACAAGCAGCGACGTCGCCCCTGGCTGTTTCGCCAAGACCTCGCTGACCACTGACAACTGCTTCACGATAGGAGATCCACCTTTGTACGTTCCTCCATATTTCGCCGTACCCGATCAGAACGCCCTCTTCGATCTTATCGAAAAACACCCGTTTGGTATCCTGATCACCCACAGCAATGGCTCCCTCGACGCCAACCATATCCCTTTCGAGCTCGACCGCTCAAAGGGCGACAAGGGCATCCTCAATTGCCATGTCGCCCGTAAAAACCCTGTCTGGGAGGAAGTTGCCAATGGCGATGAGGTCCTCGTCGTCTTCCGAGCGGCCGACGCCTACATCTCGCCGAACTGGTATCCAAGCAAACACGAATTCCATAAGCAGGTGCCGACCTGGAACTATCTCGTCGCCCACGCCCATGGTCGCATCACTGTCCGGGATGATGAGCGCTATGTGCGCCGCAACGTCGCGAAGCTCACTCACATGCACGAGGCCAACCAGCCGGACCCGTGGAAGATGGGCGACGCGCCGAAGGATTTCATTGACACGATGGCCAAAGCGATCGTGGCCTTGGAGATCGAGATCACCAGCCTGGTTGGAAAATTCAAACTCAGTCAGAATAAAGAGCTGCGCGACATTCAGAACGCCGGGGAGACGCTAACTGCTCAAGGCGCTGTTGAAGTGGGACAGGCGATGCTCGCAGCGGCTGCGGCGGCCAAATCCCAATAGCAACTGTCCGACAAAGCACAGTGCTGGATTTCCCAACGGGTGACCTTGAGAGACAAATGCTTCGGCTCGCCGGAAAGGGGACCAGCATCTGACCACCCGCGATGCGGCAGGTAGCACATTTCAATATCATGCCCCGCAATGACATGCGTGGCTCTTGATCCTGAACCTCCGACGCACGAACGAGCCTCGGCGACATTTTGGTTCCCTGCACTCTTCCGCGCTTCAGAGGGCCGGCACGTAAATTTGCTCAGCGCTCGTAATCGTTATCATTCGAGCGCTGGGTCTTACGGTCCTGCTCTTCCGACTGCCGTGCCTTCTGTTTGTTGGCGTCCTTCTGCTTGGCTCTCACCTTCTCCTGCTCGGTGCCTGTGCCCGGCTGCTCCGGCTGGCGCGACTCGTCCTGAGTTGGAAGGTCTCGCCCTCGCGCCTCGCGTTCGGTGATCGGCTCGCCACCGCTACCACCACGACGCTGCTGCCGCTCAAATTGCAGCCGCGCCAGACGGTCGTGCATCTTGTCGTTCACCTCTTCACGATACTGTTCGAACTGTCCTTGATACGCCGGCGGCAGCGTCTCGCGCATGTTGTCCAGAGCCTGATTGACGCGGGCCATCTGACGCCGCATTTCCAAGGGGGTTTGCGCCATATCCAAATCTCCTATCAGTGTATTCAATTCTCTCATACCCGGATGGGACAGGAAAGACTTCTGCCCCGATTGATCAGCGCCGCGCCCCGCGGCAGGACCTGGCTGCCCCTCCCCTGTCCGATCGCCACGGAACCGCAGAAAATTGTTGCCGATCGACTCCGCTGCCGTGAGAGCCTGACCGGCTACGCCCGCGGTCCGCATCGTCATCACAGTCTTTTGCCATGCGGCAGCAATTGCATCGCCGTTCACGACAAGGGATTGCCTATCCAGACGGCGTTGCCGCTTGGCCTCCACTCGCTCGATCGTCCTGGCGCTGACCTGGTAGCGCGGATCGCTCTGGGCGCGGCTGTAGGCTCCGGCATGCTCCTTCGTGAATGGCCGCGTCATCGCATGATCCATGCGCCGCGTCGCCACCATGGCAATGCCGTTCTCCCGTGCTTTTTCCGCAAAGGTCTCGCGCCAGGCTGCGAGATCCGGCTTGTAGAATTTCAGGCGCTCGCCATCGGCTGACCGTGCCTGCACCATTGCGTGGATATGGGCGTGCTTGGTGTCCTTGTGATGCGCCAGGACGAACTTGTATCCTGGCGCGCGCTCCTCGAGCACGGCGCGCGCCGCGGCCATGACGGCGTTCGCATCGGTGCCTGCCCTTGCCGAGAAAAGCAGGTGATAGGCATTGCGGCGCTCACGCCCCGAAAACTGCGGGCGCCATTGTTCATAGACTGAAGCCGCCGCCTTGGTGGAATTCTTCACCCCGGGCACGGGCTCGCCATTTGCGTGGCGAACTTGGCCGTGGATGCGGATGAACTTCTGCAGGAAATATTTTGCTTTGGGTTCACGGATCACAGCCGCCGTTACCTCTGCCCTGGCGACCACCCCCGCCGCGCCCATAGCTTCAGACAAGCGCGCCTCGATCTTGTCGAGCGCCTTGCTGCGCGAATTTTCCCGACCGCCGGCCAGGACTCTCGCAAGCGGTCCAGCCCGCTCATCGGTGTGTGCGTAAACCTGCACCGTCTGTCCGTCCTGCGCATAGATGAACGGTTTTGCACCGAAGGCCTTGTTCAAAGCCTCGTTCAAGGCGGCACCGGTGACCTCGCCGGCGAGCTCGAAACGAACCTCCAGAAAATTGGTGTTTTCCAGGGGCGGTTCGAACGTCTCGCAAAACGTCTCCAGAAACGCTTTTCGTGCGCCGCCTGTCGCAAGGACCTGCCCATCCTCGTCAAAAATCTCAATGTCGTGTTTCTCGCCTTTTTCGTCCTCGCGCTTCCCGATGTAATTGAGCAGCCGAGCGGCGGCTTCCTTGGTCGATGGCGGATTTGGCATGACTTTAAACACAGCAGGCTGCGCACCCGCCGCATAGCCTGCCCGTGCCGCCACAGCGCGCGCCTGATAGCCCGCCCGCGCCGCTCGTCCTGTACCGCTCGGGCGATCGGTACCACGGCCGCCGCCGCCGCGCCGCTTCCAGTCTTCCTCCTCCTCTTCCGGCCGGAAACCGGCGAGCGTGGCGCCATAGACCATGATGGGCGCGCTTGCGGCCTTGGGCGAGCTCGCAGCAGCAGTGGACTTCGGTGCCCTGCTGGACATGGAAGTCCCTGCCGCCCCCAATCCTCCCGGCGAAGAATGAGGAGCGCTCCTGCCGCCACCTACGGTCGAGCCGGCTTGTCCTTGCCCGAGGCGTCCGCCGCCACCGGTCAGCTCATGACTCTTCATCGCCTGGAATTCGCTGGCCTCGCGTCGGCCGCCCGTCAGTGACTTGTCGTCGTCCAGGTCCTCGCGCTTCACGCCGGACTCGCCCCGCAGATAGCGTTCGATATCTGCCGCGTAGCCAGCAAGACGACCGCTCATGGCCTGGCCTCCCTCGCCTTGCGAGAGCCGACGGTCATCGTTTTCAGTTCATCGCGAAACTGCCGCACCAGGTCGCCCACGGCAATCAGCGCCTGCTCAAGGTCCTCATCATGGGCAACTCGGCCGTCGTTCATCGCGCGCACGGCCTGATTGAAATTGATGCCGACGCGACGCAGCTGGTCGGTCATGTCCTCGATTGCCGGCCGCAACGCCTCTGATGCGATAGGCAGATGCCCGGTCTCTGCCCGCACAAGACGCCGCACGACCTCGCTGACGGTCACGCCGTCCCGCTCCGCAACGGCTTTGAGACTGGCCAGCTCGTCAGCCGAAAACCGGATGTGCGTCACCTCGCTATAGCGTCGTGACGCGCTCTTGACCGGTGCCTTCTGGGCGTCTGCATCCATCTCTCAAGCCCGCTTGCGGGCGCTAAGGCCGCCAGGGCCGCGCCGCCTATTTTGTGTGTATCACAAAATAGGCTATCCTGCCAAGAGAATGAAAACATTTCAGGTCGCGCGTCTTCTCACCAGCCCAGTTTCCAGCAGCAGCGGCGCGGGCGAAATGTTCCCAGCGTGATTTGATGCGATGTGTCTATGATGCGTTGGCGACTTGTTTCCATATTAACATGGAAACATCAGCCCTCTGATGCGCAGCCCGAAAAGCTTAGTCGGAAAATGCGAGGTCGACGGGCCGCTGGACCCCTTTTTTCCTGCCAAGAGAATGAAAACATTTCAGGTCGCGCGTCTTCTCACCAGCCCAGTTTCCAGCAGCAGCGGCGCGGGCGAAATGTTC